>NZ_JABFAZ010000011.1:82565-103740 GCF_017168505.1 Micrococcus sp. KRD077
CCCCGGTAGCCTGGCGGGCTGGGGGGCGGGGCGACGCGTGGACATGCCCGCCAGGCTACCGGGGCGACGGACGGGCCCCGGAACGCGAAAGGACCCGGCCCCTCCGAGGAGGTGACCGGGTCCGTCCGATTCCGTAGCGGCGGGGGGACTCGATCCCCCGACCTCACGATTATGAGTCGTGCGCTCTAACCAGCTGAGCTACGCCGCCACGACACAAGAACGCCCGCACTCACGGTTTCACGCCGCGAGGGCGGGCTCTCATGTCAGAGCCCCGACCGGGAATCGATCCCGGGACCTCCATCTTACCAAGATGGCGCTCTACCACTGAGCTATCGGGGCAACGAGGTGAGACTCTACCAGGGCCCCGGGGCCGATGCAAAATCGGCCCCGGCTACGGCCTCCGGGGGTCCGCACCCCGGCCGGATCAGCGGCGGGCGCCCCGATCCGAGCGCTCCTGGGCGCCCCAACGGGGCTTGCGGCCGCCGGGGCGTCCCCCGCGGTCGTCCCGGTCCTTGCGGAAGCCACCGCGATCCTCACGGAAGCCGCGGTCGTCCCGGTCCTTGCGGAAGCCGCCGCGCTGGCCGCCGTCGCGGTCCCCGCGGAAGCCTCCGCGCTCGCCGCGGTCCTTGCGGAAGCCGCCGCGGCGCTCACCGCGGTCCTCGCCGTCGCGCTCGGCGCGGGTCGGGCGGCCGGTGTCCTTGCGCAGGCCGAGGCGACGGCCGTTGATCTCGGCGTTGGCCGCGGCCTCGAGCTGGGCCGAGGTCAGGTCTGCCGGCAGCTCGACGAGCGAGTGGTTGCCACGCAGGTCGATCGCGCCGATGGCCGAGGCGGGCAGGCCCACCTCGTTCGCCAGCGCACCCACGATGTTGCCCGGCCGCACGCGGTCCTGGTGGCCCACGGCGATCCAGTACGTCGCGTTGCCGGCCGCAGGTTCCCGGGCCGGGCCACGCGAGCCGCGGCCGTCACTCGTGCCGCGCTCACGGCCGCCGTCGCGCCCACCCTCGCGGCCTCCGTCGCGGTCCTTGCGGCCGCGGGCGCCGCCGAACGGGATCTCCTGCTCGCGGGCCAGCAGCGGGCGGCCGCCCTGGGTCATCATGCCCAGCGCGGCGGCCACACGCGCCGGCTCGACCTCGTGCTCGTCGACGTACGCGGCGACGATCTCACCGAACACCGCCAGCTCCTCCTCCGAGGCGCGCTCGAGGGTGCGGGTGATGCCGTCGGCGAAGCGGCGCTTGCGGGCCGCGTTGACGTCGGCGACGGAGGGCACGGCCATCTCCTCGACCTGCTGGCGGGTGGTCCGCTCGATCTGCTTGAGCAGGAAGCGCTCGCGCGGGGTCATGAAGAGCACGGCGTCGCCCTGGCGGCCGGCGCGGCCGGTGCGGCCGATGCGGTGCACGTAGGACTCGGCGTCCTGCGGGATGTCGTAGTTGACCACGTGCGAGATGCGCTCGACGTCCAGGCCGCGGGCGGCGACGTCGGTGGCCACGAGGATGTCCACGCGGCCGGCCTTCAGGTCCTCGACGGTCTTCTCGCGCTGCTTCTGGGCGATGTCGCCGGAGATGGCCACGGCCTTGAACCCGGCGCGCGTGAGCTTCTGGGCGAGCTCCTCGGTGCCGGCACGGGTGCGCACGAAGGCGATGACGCCGTCGTGCTCCTCGGTCTCGAGGATCCGGCTCAGGGCCTCGAACTTCCACTGGTGACCCACCTGCAGGTAGCGCTGGCGGATCGTGGCGGACGTCGTCGACTGACGGGCGACGGCCACCTCCTCCGGGGCGTTCAGGTACTGGGCGGAGATGCGGCGGATGGCCGGGGGCATGGTGGCGGAGAACAGCGCGGTCTGCTTCGTGTCCGGGGTGGAGGCGAGGATGCGGTCCACCTCCTCCGCGAAGCCCATGCGCAGCATCTCGTCCGCCTCGTCCAGCACGAGGGTCTGCAGGTCGGACAGGTCCAGCGAGCCGCGCTCGAGGTGGTCGATCACGCGGCCCGGCGTGCCGACGACGACCTGCGCGCCCCGGCGCAGTCCGGCCAGCTGCGGTCCGTAGGGGGAGCCGCCGTACACGGCGAGCACGGAGACGTCGTCGAGGTGCTTGGCGTAGCCGTCGAAGGCGTCGGCCACCTGGAGGGCGAGCTCGCGGGTCGGGGCGAGGACGAGCACCTGCGGGGTGTCCGCGCGCCCGTTCACGTCCGTGGTCTCGGCGAGTCGGGACAGCGCCGGCAGCGCGAACGCGCCGGTCTTGCCGGTGCCGGTCTGGGCCAGGCCCACGACGTCGCGGCCGTCCAGCAGCAGCGGGATGGTCGCCTCCTGGATCGGCGAGGGGCGGGTGTAGCCCAGGTCCTCGACGGCGGCCAGCACGCGGGCGTCCAGGCCGAGGTCCAGGAAGGTGGGGCCGGCCGGTTCGGCGGGAGCCTCGGGGGCGTCGGGCTCGGCCGGGGCCTCGGCCACAGGAGGACCCATGTCCGACATCCTCGATCCCCAGACCACCGCCTCGGCGAGCTCGGGGGCGGCCTCGGCGGTGGTCTGGGGATCGAGGATGTCGGACATGGGTCCTCCTGTGGGGATGCGCGGGCGCACGCCGGAGGACGTCGGTCGCGGGTCGACGTCGTGGGGCGCAGGGGCCAGCTGGGTCAGATGATTCCGTCCACCCGGCAGCCCCCGAGGGCCACGACGTTCGTGGCCCGCACACACATCTGCACAGACATCTGCAGTCCGGCGTGGCACACGCGTCCACGCTCACTCATCACAGGGGAAAGACCGGATCCGGTCTGATCAGTCTACGCCACCGGACTGCGTGGTGGGCTGTGCCCTCGGACACCCCGGCCGCGCACCGGCCGGGGAGATAGGCTCGGCACGTGCCCCAGAACAGCGAAGACCACCCCCTCGCCCGCGGGCTCGGCCGGGCCGCCGGCCGTGCCGCCCAGTCCTTCCGGGAGAGTCAGCGGGCCGACGACGCACGGCTGCGCGCCGAGCGCGCCCGCCTCGCCGCCGAGGACGAGGAGCGCCTGGGACGGCGTCGCGCGGACCGCGAGCGCGACCTGGCCGCGCGGGACGCGGCCGAGTCCGATGCCGGCCTCGTCCACCCGCTCCTGAAGGTCGCGCGCCTCTACTGGCTCGCGGTCACCGTGGTGCTGATCGGCATCGCGGGCGCGTTCCTCTGGAACGGGGCCCGCGCACAGGACAGCGGCGAGCCCGTCATCGATCCGCTCACCGGCATGGAGTCGGTGGGCGTGCTGGGCGGCGCGACGGGGCAGTTCACGATGGGCACCGCCGTCGCCCTGCTGGCCGCGGCGTCCCTGTGGGGCTGGATCGGTCTGCTGCGCCGCCGTCGTTCGGCGATCGGGACCCTGACGTTCATCGCCGTCCTGCTGGCCGCCCCCGCGTTCCTGCGGGCCAACGGCCTGCTGATCATCCTCGCCGTCGTGATGCTCCTGGGCGCCGCGCTCGTCTGGCTGCCGCCCGTGCACTCGCGCCTGCGGCGCTGAGCCCGCGCGTCCCGCCCCCGCCGGCGGGCGGCGGCGCCGCTCAGTCCTCCACGGGACGGGCGGAGGCGACGACGGGCCGGGCCGTGGCGAGGTCGTACTCCATGACCTGACGGCCGCCGATCCACACGCGCAGGGCCCGCTGCATGACATCGAGCGGGTCGCCGGACCAGAGCACCAGGTCGGCGTCCTTGCCCACCTCGAGGGAGCCGATGCGGTCGTCCAGCCCCAGCACGCGCGCGGGAT
Organism: Micrococcus sp. KRD077; assembly: GCF_017168505.1. Taxonomy (NCBI): domain Bacteria; kingdom Bacillati; phylum Actinomycetota; class Actinomycetes; order Micrococcales; family Micrococcaceae; genus Micrococcus; species Micrococcus sp. KRD077. Next base: position 86,289 of record NZ_JABFAZ010000011.1, read on the forward strand.
GCAGGGTGATGGCGCGCAGGGCGGTCTCCCGGTCCAGGCCCTCCTTCACCGACAGCGCGGCCTGGTAGACGAGGAAGTCGATGGGCACCACCGGGTGGTCGGTGATGATGCTGATCTCGACGCCGGCCCGCGCCAGACGCCCCGGGTTGCGCATCGAGCGGCCCCGCAGCTCCGGCTTGGACTTGGTGGTGAACAGCGGGCCGATCAGCACCGGCACGCCGCGGGCCGCGAGCTGGCCGGCCAGCGGGTGCGCCTCGGTGCCGTGGTCCAGGACGAGGTCGTAGCCGAACTCGTCGGCCAGGAGCAGGGCGGTGGCGACGTCGTCCGTGCGGTGGCAGTGCTGGCGCCAGGGGATCGTGCGCTCCAGGACGAGGGCGAGGGCGTCGAGGTGGGGATCGCGAGTGAAGGGCTTGTCCTCGCGCTCGGCCTCCGCGCGGCGGGCCATGTAGCCCTGCGCCCGCAGGAACGCCTCGCGGATCACGAGGGCGGTGCCCAGCCGCGTGGACGGGGTGCGGCCCTTCTCCTTGTAGACGTTCTTGGGGTTCTCGCCGAGGGCGGACTTCACGCCCGAGGGGCTGCGCAGCACCATCTCGTCCACGGTGCGTCCGTGGGTGTGCAACGCGACCGCCTGGCCGCCGATCGGGTTGCCCGAGCCGGGGTTCACGTTCACGGTGGTCACCCCGCCGGCCAGGGCGTCCTTCCAGCCCGGCTCGTTCGGGTCGACGGCGTCGATCGCCCGCACCCCGGCCATCACGGGGTCCGTCATCTCGTTGACGTCCGCGGTCGCACCGACCTCGCCCTCGGCGTGCATGCCCAGGTGGACGTGCGCGTCCACGAAGCCGGGCAGCACCCAGCGTCCCTCGCAGTCCACCACCTCGGCGCCGTCGGGCGCCTCGACGTCGGGGCCGATCGCGGTGATCCGGCCGTCCTCGACGAGCAGGGTGCCGTCGAACGGCTCGGCGGCGACGGGGACGACATGGGCGTTGACGAAGGCGGTGAGGGTCATGACCGTCACACTACGCCGCCGGGTGCTCCCCACCCGTGCGCTAGACCTCTGGCGGACGTCGGCCGGTCAGAGGCTGCCCAGAGCCCGTTCCAGGTCCGCCACGAGGTCCTCGGCGTCCTCGATGCCCACCGACAGGCGCAGCAGGTCGTCCGGGACGGCCAGCTCCGTGCCGGCCACGGACGCGTGGGTCATCTCCGCCGGGTAGTTCATCAGCGACTCGATGCCGCCCAGGGACTCGGCGAGCTGGAACAGGCGGGTCGACTCGGCCACGCGGCGGGCCGCCGCGGCACCGCCGGCCAGGCGCAACGAGACCATGCCGCCGAAACCGCGCATCTGGCGCCGCGCGAGCTCATGGCCGGGGTGGCCCGGCAGCCCCGGGTACAGCACCTGGGAGACCTCGGCGCGGCCGGTGAGCCACTCGGCGACGGCCTGGGCGTTGGCCTGGTGGCGGTCCATGCGCACCCCGAGCGTCTTGAGGCCGCGCGTGGTCAGGTACGCGTCCAGGGGCCCGTTCACGGCCCCCGCCGCGAACTGCTGGAACTTCACCTGCTCGGCGAGTGCGGCATCCGGGATCACGAGCGCCCCGCCGATCACGTCCGAATGGCCGCCGATGTACTTCGTGGTGGAGTGCACCACCACGTCCGCGCCGAGGGCGATCGGGGACTGCAGGTACGGCGTCGCGAAGGTGTTGTCCACCACGAGCAGGGCGCCGTGCGCGTGGGCCGCCTCGGCGACCGCGGCGACGTCGGAGATCTTCATCATCGGGTTGGACGGGGTCTCCAGCCACACCATGACCGGCCCCGTGGCGGCGGCGCGCTCGACGGCGGCGGCGACCTGCTCGGCGTCCCCCATGTCCACGACGACGTGCTCCACGCCCCAGGGGGCGAGCACGCGGGAGATGAGGCGGTAGGAGCCGCCGTACACGTCGTTGCCCAGCACGATCGTCATGCCCGGCCGGCCCGCGCCCATGATCAGCGCGGTCTCCGCGGCCAGGCCGGAGGCGAACGTGAGGCCGGTGGCCCGGGGCGCGCCGGACTCGTCGACGCCGGCCTCGAGCGCGGCCAGCTGCTCCTGCAGCGCGTCCCGGGTGGGGTTGGTGCCGCGGCCGTAGTCGTAGCCGCGCCGCAGCTCGCCGACGGCCGTGGGCGCGTACGTGCTCGAGAGGTGGATCGGCGGGACGACGGCGCCGAACACCTCATCCAGGTGCTGGCCCGCGTGCACGGCGCGCGTGCCGAAGCCTCCCCCCCGGGGGTGGGCGGCGGCGTCTTCGGCGCCGGTGTCGGGGGTGGTGGCGTGCGGGTCCTCGTGGACGTTCTGCTCGGTCATCTCAGGAGCCTCCTCGGAGAGATCGGGTCGGGTGGGGCGGGCACGGCCGGCGCGGCCGGCCTCAGGCGGTGACGTGGGCGAGGACGTCGTGCAGGGTGACGACGCCCTGGACGCGGCCGGCCTCGAGCACCAGCAGCACGGGGTCCTGGGCGAGGCGGCGGGCGACGGCGCGCAGCGGGGTGCGCGCCCCCAGGCAGGGCAGCACGGGGCCCATGACGTCGGCCACGGGGGTCTGCGCGGTGGCCCGCCCCTCAGCGAGGGCGTCCGCGAGCGCGGCGGTGGAGACGGTGCCGCGGACCTCGCCGATCCGCAGGTCGTGCCGGGGCTCGAGGATCACGGGCAGGGCGTCGACGCCGTACCGGTTCATGGTCGCGACGGCGTCCGCCACCGAGGTGGTCGGGGCCGCGGTGACGAGGGTGGGCACGGATCCCGGGAACAGGTCGGCCTTCTCGGTCAGCAGCTCCCCCGCCGTCGCGGACCAGCGGTCGGTCTCGGCGGGGGCGCCCGCGCGGGTCGCCGGCTCGGCGTCGGCGTGCTCGAGCACCTCGACGGGCGTTCCGGCCCCGCCGGCGGCCCCCGTGGCGCCGTCGTCGTCCGTCTGCGGGACCGCCGAGCGGGTGCGCCCGCGCGCCCACGCCGGCAGCACGGTCTCGCGGACGTCGTAGTCGAAGCCGCGCTCGTCCATCCACGGGTCGTTGAAGATCTTGGCGAGGTAGCCGCGGCCCGAGTCGGGCAGCACGATCACCATGACGTCCTCCGGGCCGAGCTCGCGGGCGGCGCGCAGGCCGGCCACGACGGCCAGACCGGAGGAGCCGCCCACGAGCAGGCCCTCCTCGGCGGCGAGGCGGCGGGTCATGGCCAGGGCCTCGGCGTCCTCGACGGCGATGACCTCGTCCGGGACCGCGGGGTCGTAGTTGTCCACCCACATGTCCTCGCCGACACCCTCGACGAAGTAGGGCCGGCCGGTGCCGCCGGAGTACACCGAGCCGCTGGGGTCCGCGCCGATCACGCGGACGGGACCGGACGGGCGGTCCGCCGAGACCTCCTTGAGGTAGCGGCCGGTGCCCGTGATGGTGCCGCCCGTGCCGGCGCCCATCACGACGTGGGTGACGCGGCCGGCCGTGTCCTCCCAGATCTCGGGGCCGGTGGTCTCGTAGTGGGAGGCCGGGGCGGCGGGGTTGAAGAACTGGTTGGGCTGATAGGCCCCGGGGATCTCCCGCACGAGGCGGTCGGCGACCCCGTAGTAGGACTCCTCGGACGTCGGGTCCACGGCGGTGGGCGTGACGACGAGCTCGGCGCCGTACGCGCTGAGCACGTCCCGCTTCTCCTGACCCACCTTGTCCGGGGTGACGAACACGGTGCGGTAGCCCTTGAGCTGCGAGACCAGGGCCAGCCCTACGCCCGTGTTGCCCGAGGTGGGCTCCACGACGGTGCCGCCCGGGCCGAGCAGGCCCTCGCGCTCGGCCTCCTCGATCATCTTCAGCGCGATGCGGTCCTTCACGGAGCCACCGGGGTTCAGGTATTCGACCTTCACCAGCACGGTGGCCTCGATGCCCTCCGTCACGGAGTGCAGCTTCACGAGCGGGGTGTGCCCGATCAGCTCGAGGACGTTCTCGGCGTACTGCATGGGCTGCGCAGGGGTGGGCGCGGGGGTCTGTTCAGTCACGCACCCCACGCTACGCCAGGGGCCGGACGCCGAAGGAGGGCCCCGGACACGCGGGGCAACGCCCGGCGTGCGCGCCGTCACGGCCGACGTCGTCCTGTCCGGGCCCGGGTGTACGGTGCGGGCATGATCGCCCCGGACGCCGAGCGCCGCGTACGCGTGCCCGTCCCCGTGGACGTCGCGCTCACCCTGCGTCCCCTGCAGCGCGGCGCGGCCGACCCCACGGTCCGCGCCACACCGCAGGGCGTCTGGCTCACCCTGCGCTCCCCCGCCCCGGACGCGGCGTCGGGCGGGCCGGGCCGGCCGACGTCCTTGCTGGTCTCCGGCGCCCGGGAGGCCGCAGGGGGCGGCACCGCGGTGACGGCCCGCGCGTGGGGCGCGGGCGCGCGCACCGCCGTCGCCGACGTGGAGCGTCTGCTCGGCCTGCACGACGACGGCTGGGCCGCCTTCGACGCCCTGCTGCGGCCGGACTCCGGCGCGCCCGCGCTGCCGCGGCACGTGCGCGAGGCGCGGCGGACGCGGGCCGGGCTGCGGCTGCCGGCGGCGGGCGCGCTGTCCCGGCAGCTGCTCACCGCCGTGCTCGAGCAGAAGGTCACCCACGACCAGGCGCGGCACGGCTGGCGCACCCTCGTGCGGCTGGCCGCCCGGATCGACGACGACGGGCCCGCCCCCGGCCCGGTGCCGCCGGGGATGCTGCCGCCGCCGACCCCGGCCGCCGTCCTGCGGATCCCCTCGTGGGACTGGCATGCGCGGGCCTGGGTGCAGCCCTCCCAGTCACGGACCATGCTGGAGGTCGCCCGGCGGGCCGCGAGCATCGACCGGCTCGGCGACGCGGTCGCCCCCGGGGACACGGCCGGGGTGGCCGCGCTGGCCCGGCGCCTGGAATCGGTGCCCGGGATCGGGCCGTGGACCACGGCCGAGGCGCTGCAGCGCAGCCACGGGGCGGCGGACCTCGTCTCCGTGGGCGACTACCACCTGGCGCAGTACGTGGGGCAGGTCCTCACGGGACGCCGGACCGACGACGCCGGGATGCTCCGCCTGCTCGCGCCGTGGGCCGGGCACCGGCAGCGGGTGGTGCGGATGATCGGGCTCTCCGGAGAGCGCAAGCAGGGGTTCGGACCCAAGCTCGCCCCGGCCGACCACCGCGCCCACTGACGCGACGCCGGATCGGCCGGGGCCGTGCCGGCGCGTCCGCGCGGCCCCTCCACTCCTGCACAGGCCACTGCTCCCGGCGCGTCCTCCCCAGCCCCGGCCGGGCCCGACCGGCCGACCGCCCCGGGTTCCTAGCGTGGGCGATGCCGCCCCGGCCGGTGCGGCGCCGCCGGGACCCTGATGAGTCCCCACCCGGGAGGAGACCGCCATGACCACCGCCTTCGAGCCCCGCCCGCACGCCGCCGCCGCCCCGCGCGAGCCCGACCCGCACGGCCCCGGCACGGCCGGCTCCCTGCGTCCGGGCGCGCGCGGCTCCGTGCTCATCGTGACCCGCCATCCCGACCCGGACGAGGCCATGCGGCACGCGATGGCCTGGATCACCGCCTTCGAGGAGGACTGCGGCCTCGTGCTGGACACGGACGAGACCGCGCTCTACGCCGTCGGACGGGCCGGTGACCTGGGCGAGGCCCTGCGCCGCGGCCCCCTGGTCCACGAGGACGGCAGCCCCGCCGACACCTCCGCGTTCGTGGACGCGGTGCTCACGGACGGCACGTGGCGCCTGCGCGACGCCGACCCGCGGGCGTGGTCGACCACGTACCGTGCCGCCATCCTGGGCGCCGCCCCCGAGGCGGTCTGCACCATCTGGGACGTGTTCCCGCTGCCCGCCGCCTGAGGGTGACGGCCGCCGTCAGCCCACGCTCTGGGCCTGGGCCTGGGCCTGGGCCTGGGCCTGGGCCTGGGCCTGGGCCTGGACGACCTTCGCGCCCTCCTCGCGCAGCTCGACCTTGCGGACCTTGCCGGAGACGGTCATGGGGAAGGCGTCGAGCACGCGGACGTGGGCCGGGATCTTGAAGTGCGCGATCCGGCCCGCGGCGAACTCGCGGACGGCGTCCACCGTGAGCGGCTCGACGCCGTCCTTCATGATCACGCAGGCCATGAGCTGCTCGCCGTACTTCTCATCCGGCACGCCCACCACCTGGACGTCCTGGATGTCCGGGTGGGTGTAGAGGAACTCCTCCACCTCGCGCGGGGAGATGTTCTCGCCGCCGCGGATCACGAGGTCCTTGATGCGGCCCTCGATGCGCACGGAGCCGTCCTCGTCCATGGAGGCGAGGTCGCCGGAGTGCATCCAGCCGTCGGCGTCCAGCACCTCGGCGGTCTTCTCGGGGGCGTCCCAGTAGCCGAGCATCACGGAGTAGCCGCGAGTGCACAGCTCGCCCGTGGCCCCGCGCGGGACGACGTCACCGGTGGCGGGGTCCACGATCTTCGTCTCCACGTGGGGCATGGTCCGGCCGACGGTCTGGGTGCGCACCTCCAGGGAGTCGTCGCGGCGGGTCATGGTGGACACGGGCGCGGTCTCCGTCATGCCGTAGCAGATGGCGACCTCGGACATGTGGAACCGGTCGATGACCTTCTTCATCACCTCGACGGGGCACGTGGAGCCGGCCATCACGCCGGTGCGCAGCGTGGACAGGTCCAACGCGTCCGCCTCAGGCCGGGCGAGCATGGCGATGAACATCGCCGGCACGCCGTACAGGCTCGTCGCACCGGTGGCGGCCACAGCCCGCAGCGCCGAGACCGGCTCGAAGCTGCGCGCCGGGATGACGGCGAGCGAGCCGTGGGAGACGGTGGCGATCACGCCGATCACCATGCCGAAGCAGTGGAAGAACGGCACTGGGATCACCACGGTGTCCTCCTCCGTGTAGCCCAGAAGCTCGCCGATGTGGAAGCCGTTGTTCAGCACGTTGCGATGCGTCAGCGTGACGCCCTTGGGGAAGCCGGTGGTGCCCGAGGTGTACTGCAGGTTCACGGGGTCCGCCGGCCCGGTGGCGGCCTCGCGCACGGCCAGGTCCTCGTCCGAGACCCGCGCGGCCTCGGCCAGGAAGTCGGCCCACGTGCCCTCGGCCACGGGATCGGCGGCGTGTCGGCCGGCCACGTCGCCGGCCTGCACGTGCGCGTAGGCGTCCTCGCCGCTCCCGGCCGGCAGCATGATCAGCTGCCGCAGGTGCGGCGCCGACTCACGGGCCACGGCGCGTGCGGTGGCGGGCGGGTCCATGCGTGCGTCCGCGCAGGCCACCACCAGCCCGCGCATGTCGCACTGCTCGACCACGTAGGTCAGCTCGTGGGCGCGGTACGCCGGGTTGAGGTTCACGAGGATGACGCCGGCACGCGCCGCGCCGTAGAGCAGCGAGACCCACTCGGCGACGTTGGGGCTCCACATGCCGATCCGGTCCCCCGCCTCGTAGCCCGCGGCCATGAGCGCCTTGGCCACCGTCACGGACTCCTCACGCAGCTGCCCGTAGGTCCAGGTGCGGCCGGTGGCCGGGTCCCCGTCCGGTCCACACTCCAGGAGCGCGGCGCGGTCGGCGAACCGGCGGGCGGTGTCGTCGAGGTTCTGGGCCAGGGTCTGCTCGAGCAGCTCGACGTCGGTCGGTCCCTGGGTGAAGGACTCGGGGGCGGTGGACTCGGTCATCGGGCGCTCCTCGCGGATGGTCGGGCGACGCCGCACGGCGTCACGATGCAGGGCCGTGCCGCCACCGGACCGCACAGGGCATCGGGTGTGACACGGACCACAGGCAGGCTACGTCGCCTGGCGGGAGGCCGCCACCTCCCGGGGCGGGGACACGGGGGGTGCCACGGCCCCGGACGGCAGAAGACCCCGGGACCGTGTGGTCCCGGGGTCTTCGTTCCGGTGGCAGATACTGGATTCGAACCAGTGAAGGCAATGCCAGCTGATTTACAGTCAGCCCCCTTTGGCCGCTCGGGAAATCTGCCGTGCCACCCGGCGGCTGCCGGGCGTCTCGAGGACGACCGCACCGGCCGGGCGAGAGTCGACTGTACAGCATCCCCGCGCCACGCCGCCAATCGGCCCGGGACCGCGTCCGCCGTCCCCGGTAGGCTGGCCCGCAGAGCGCTCCGCGCGGCCCCGCAGTGGCCGTCGACGACGGGCGCGCCCCGTCCGCAGACCCTGAAGGAGAGCACCCGTGGCCAGCGATTCCACGTTCGACGTCGTCAGCAAGGTGGACAGCCAGGAGGTGTCCAACGCCCTGAACCAGGCGCAGAAGGAGATCGCCCAGCGCTACGACTTCAAGGGCGTCGGCGCCGAGATCGACTTCTCCGGCGAGAAGATCCTCATGAAGGCCTCCTCCGAGGAGCGCGTCAAGGCCGTCAAGGACGTGTTCGAGTCCAAGCTCGTCAAGCGCGGCATCTCCCTCAAGTCCCTCGACGCCGGCGCCCCGTTCGCCTCCGGCAAGGAGTACCGCATCGAGGCGACCATGAAGGAGGGCATCGACCAGCCCACCGCGAAGAAGATCACCAAGCTGATCCGCGACGAGGGCCCCAAGTCCGTCAAGGCCCAGATCCAGGGGGACGAGCTGCGCGTGTCCTCCAAGTCCCGCGACGACCTGCAGTCGGTCATCGCGATGCTCAAGGACTTCGAGGACGCGGACCTGCAGTTCGTGAACTTCCGCTGATCCGCACGCCGTCTCCCCTCCGAGCCCACCAGGAGTCCCCATGCTGTACCTGATCGACCCTCGCGGGGCCGTGTGGTCCGCCGACACCACGATCGGCCGGGCGCGGGCCCGGGCCCGCGTGGACGGCCGCCCGGTCGACGACCTGAAGTTCACCAAGGCCGCCATGCTCCTGACCTTCGAGGACCATGTGGACCTCGCGCTGCGTCACGGCATCGCCGCCCCGCGCGGCCTCCTCCTCGACCACGGGTTCGTGGCCCAGGTGCTCGCCCCCGCGAACCTGAAGGCCCAGCGCGCCAACCAGGACGCGATCGCCGAGCAGCTCGCGGTGGTGGAGCGTCGCACGGAGGACGTCGGATCGCTGCGCTCCCACCGGCACGCGGCCGCCTACGAGGGCGCGGACCAGGATCTGGAGCGCCGCATCAAGAAGGCGGAGGAGGCGGCCCGCGAGACGCTCCAGGCGGCCCCGGACGAGGACCTCGTCCGCCACTGGACGCGCCTGGGCGGCGCGGTGCCGGCCACGCTCCAGGCCGACCGCGACCGCTGACCCGCCGGCCGCCGTCGTCGTGGTGGCTCCCGTGGACGGCGGCTCAGGCTGCCGCGAGCCAGACGTTTCGGCGGTTTCGCGGCCCGATCTGCAGCAGAATCATCTGGCTCACGGGCAGAAACGTCTGGCTCGGCGCTCCTCGGCGGTCGCGGGCTCGCAGCCTCCCGCCACGGAACCCCGCGCCCGCTCAGGGTGTGGGGTTCCGCGCGTCGTAGCGCAGGAAGCCGGGCTCCCACCGCATCAGCGCGGTCACGCCGAGCATGCACAGCACACCGCCGGCCAGCAGGGTCGGCCCCTCCCCCAGGCCCACGGAGGCGCCGCCGGTGAGCAGCTCGCCCAGGCGCGGCCCGCCCGCCACCACGACGACGAACACGCCCTGCAGCCGGCCGCGCAGGTGGTCCGGGGTCGCGGACTGCAGGATCGAGCCGCGGAAGACGCCGGAGAGCGAATCCGCGGCCCCGCCCACCGCCATGCACAGCGCGGCGAGGGCGAACGCGAGCGTGAGGCGGGGATCGCCGTCGGGCAGCGACTGTGCCCACCAGACCACGCCGCCGAACGCGGCCACCGCCCCGCCCCACACGAGGATCGAGACGTACACGCCCCAGCCCTGCGCATGCAGGCGGGTGAACGGAGCGGAGAACAGCCCCGCGAGGAACGCGCCCGCCGCCATCGCGGCCAGCAGCACCCCGACGGCGGCCTCACCCCCGCCGAGCACCACGGCGCCGATGGCGGGCAGCAGGGCGCGCGGGAACGCCGTCGTCATGGCCACGATGTCCGCCAGGAAGGTCATCCGCAGGTTCGGTCGCGAGCCGAGGAAGCGCAGGCCCTCGACCACCGAGGCCAGGCCCCCGCGCGTGCCCGAGGCGGCCGCGGCCTCGGCCTGCTGCGGCGGCAGGGACGGCAGCCGCCACACGGCGTACAGGGCGGCCAGGAAGGTGACGACGTCGATCGAGTAGGTCCACGCGTAGCCGACCGCCGCCACGAGCACGCCGCCCAGCACGGGGCCGACCATGAGGGCCACGGAGAACGTCATCATGTTCAGCGCGTTCGCCGCCGGCACGAGCGGCAGGCCCACGAGCGCGGGGATGATCGCGCCGCGGGTGGGCTGGTTGATGCCGGACGCGCCGGAGTGCAGGGCCACGAGGGCGTACAGCACCGGCACCGACTCGAGCCCGGCCCAGGCCTGCGCGGCGATGCCGACCGTGGTCAGCCACATGACGGCCGAGGAGGTCAGCGCGACGCGGCGGCGGTCGTGCCGGTCCGCGATCGCGCCGCCGTACAGGCCCGCGACCACGAGCGGCACGAGCGCGGCGAGGCCGAGCAGGCCCACCGCGAACGAGGAGCCGGTCAGGGCGAACACCTCGAGGGACACCGCCACGAGCGTGAGCTGCGTGCCCACGTACGCGAGCGTGTTGCCGAGCCACAGCCGCCGGTAGGCGGGTGAGACCCGCAGCGGGGTGATGTCGAGGAGGAGGCGGGCCACCCCGGAAGCCTAGCGCCGGGGCGGCCAGGGCCCGCCCCGGATCAGGCGGTCGGGACGGAGGCCCCGTCGCGGGAGATGCGGGTCATCTCCTCCCGGTCCACGACCTTCACCCGCTCCCGCGCCACCGGCCCGGCCTCCGTCGCCTGCGCACCCAAGGACTTCTCATGCTCATCCAGAGCATGCCAACCAGCCCACGTGGTGTACGGGACCTCACGGGACTCGAGCAGCTCGATCACGGACTCCTCCGACGGCTCCTGGGCCGTCCACAGCCCCGGCTCGTCCTCGATCAGATGCTTGATCGTCTCCAGGGAGTCACCCTTGGTGTGCCCGATCAACCCCACCGGGCCCCGCTTGATCCACCCCGAGGCGTACAGGCCCGGCACGGGGGCGCCGTCCGCGTCGAGCACGCGGCCCTGCGCGTTCGGGATCACACCGCGCACCTCATCGAACTCCACCCCCTCCACGGGCGAACCGAAATACCCCACCGCCCGGTACACCGCCTGCACCGGGTAGTCCACGGTCTCCCCCGTCGGACGGACCCCACCGGAACCGTCCAACTCCATCCGGCGCATCCGCAGGCCGTCCACCCGGCCGTCGCCGTCCTCGTCCAGGAACTCCTCCGGGGCCTGGAGGAAATGCAGGTGCAGCCGACGCGAGGCGCTCTGCTGACGGTCCTCCTGCTCCATGAGCCAGTTCGTCAACGTGCCCACCATGGTGCGGACCTGATTGTTCTCCTCGATCGCCTTCTCCGAGGCCTCATCGAAGTCGAAGTCCTCCTCGTACAACACGATGTCCACATCCCGGGAATGCGCCAGCTCCCGCAGCTCCAACGGGGTGAACTTCACCTGCGCCGGCCCACGCCGGCCGAACACGTGCACATCCGTGACCGGGGAAGCGGCCAGATCCCGGTACACGTTGTCCGGGATCTCGGTGGGCAACAGGTCCTCGGCATGCTTGGACAGGATCCGGGCCACATCCAGGGCCACGTTCCCGTTGCCGATCACCGCCACCTGCGTGGCCTCCAACGGCCAATGCCGCGGCACATCCGGGTGCCCGTCATACCAGGACGCGAAGTCGGCGCCACCGAACGAGCCGGCCAACTCCACCCCGGGAACGTCCAGGGCCGCGTCCCGCACGGCACCGGTGGAGAACACGATCGCGTCGTAATGCCGACGCAGATCCGCCAGGCTCAGGTCCGTGCCGTAGTCCACATTCCCGAGGAAACGGATGTCCCCGCGGTCCATGACCTTGTGCAGGGCGGTGACGATGCCCTTGATGCGCGGATGGTCCGGGGCCACCCCGTAGCGGATGAGGCCGAACGGGGCCGGGTACCGGTCGAACAGGTCGATGCTGACACGGAAGTCCCGTTCCTCCTTGGTCAGGATGTCCGCCGTGTACACCCCGGCGGGTCCGGCACCGATGATGGCGATGCGCAACGGGCGGTCAGGCCTCGAGGGGGTCAGGGTCATGCTCGTGCTCCTTCGGAGGTCGGGTTCAGGGTCAAGATCGGGGCAGGGACACCGGCTGCAGGCGCGCCGGTGGCGTAGGGGCTCAGGCGCACGACGTCGCCCACGACGATCACGGCGGGGTTCTCCACACCGACGGCGGCCGCCTGCGCGGCGATGGTCTCCACCGTGCCCACGGTGACCCGCTGGTCCGGCATCCAGCCGCGCTCGATGATCGCCACGGGCGTCGCGCCGTCGAGGCCGCGCTCCGTCAGTCGGCGCGCGGTGTCCGCGAGCCGGCGCACGCCCATCAGCAGGACGAGCGTGTGGTCGGCCCGGGTGGGCACTTCGGCCAGCTCTTCGTGGCCGGTCACCAGCGTGAAGCCGGTGGCGACGCCGCGATGGGTGACCGGGATCCCCGCGGCGGCGGGCACCGAGACGGCGCTCGTGACACCGGGGACCACCTCGACGTCGACGCCATGGGCGCGGCAGTGCGCTGCCTCCTCGCCGCCGCGGCCGAGCACGTACGGGTCGCCGCCCTTGAGCCGGACGACGAGGCGGCCGGCCCGGGCCTCCCGGACCAGGACGGCGTTGATCTCGTCCTGCGTGGCCAGGTGGTTCCCGGGGGCCTTGCCGACCTCGATCACGGGCACCGCCGGGTCCAGCTCGGCCAGGAGGGCGCGCGGGCCCAGCCGGTCGGCGACCACCACGTCGGCCTCCGCGAGCAGCTGTCGGCCGCGCACGGTGATGAGCCCGGAGTCGCCGGGGCCGCCGCCGACGAGGGCCACGCGGCCGGGCTCGGCGGACGCGCGCCGCCGGCGCAGCGGCAGCCGCCCCGTCGACAGGGCGAGGGTGATCGCATCCTTCAGGGCGCGGGCGCGGCGAGGGTCTCCCCCGGCGTTGACGGCCACGGTCACGTCCCCGGCCCGGACGACGGCGGGCGTCCAGGCGGCGGAGGACTCGGCATCGGAGGCGTCGACGCACCAGACGCGGCGGGCCTCGGCGTCGGAGGCCACGGCCCCGTCCACGGCCCGGTCGCCGGTGGCGGTCTGGGCGAACCAGACCCCGTCGAGGTCGGACGGGCGGTAGGGGCGGCGGTGCAGGGTGATCAGGCCGGCCGCCGCGAGCCGCTCCACCTCCTCCCCCGGCTCCGGGGCCACCACGGTGACGAGCGCGCCGGCGTCGAGGAGGGCGCCCATGCGGCGGCCGGCCACGCGCCCGCCGCCCACCATCAGGACGGGCCGGCCGAGCAGACGCAGGGAGGTGGGGTACAGATCGGACGCGGTCATCGCGTGCTCCCTTCCAGCAGCCCCCGGCGGCGCAGCATGCGCCGCTCGACGGGGCCGAATACGGCCAGTTCGACGAGGACGCCGACGGCCAGGATGGTCAGGACGGCGCAGAGGACGACGGCGAGGTCGGACGCGGCACGTCCCTCGTGGAGCAGGGTCCCGAGTCCCACGCCCATGGGCCCGCCGACGGCGATGATCTCGGCGGCCATGAGGCCTCGCCACGCGAAGGCCCAGCCCTGGCGCAGGCCGGAGACGAAGGCGGGCAGGGCGGCCGGGAGGACCACCAGCAGGGCGGTCTCGAGACGCGAGGCGCCCAGCACCCGGGCCGCGCGACGCAGCTGCGGCGGCACCTGGTCCGTGCCGGTGGTGAGGCCGGCGACCACGGCGGGGACGGCGCCGGTGAGCATCACGAAGTACGCGGTGGCGTCGCTGAGGCCGAACCACAGCACCGCGAGCGGCACCCAGGCCACGTTCGGCAGCACCATCAGGGCCGTGAGCAGCGGGCCGAACGCCCGCCGCAGGACGCTGACCTGTCCGAGCACCAGGCCCAGCCCGACGCCGACGACCACGGCGAGTGCGAAGCCGACGACGGCGCGGCCCACCGACGTCGCCACTGCCTGCTGGACGAGGCCCTGGGCCCACAGCGTCCCGAAGGCCCCGACGACGTCGCCGGGACCGGTGATCGGCTCACCGCGCGCACCGGCCAGCCACGCGAAGGCCTGCCAGATCGCCACGAGCAGGACGACGGCGGCCACCGGGAGCAGGACCCGGCTCCAGTCCCACCCGGCCAGACCCGTCCGACGGGTCGAGTCGACGGCCTGGAGCGCGTCGAGGCCGCTGTCGAGCTCGCGCAGCTCGTCGTCGGTGGCGGCCCCCGGCGCGCGGCCGGGGGCGTCGAGGGTGGGGGTGTCAGTGCGCATGGCGACGGATCTCCTGACCGAGTCGGGCGGTGATGGCGGCCGTGAGGGCGGCCGCGGCGGGCGCGTCGTGGCGGGCGGCCGCGGGCACGTCCCATTCGGCGACGACGCGACCCGGACGTGAGGACAGCAGCAGCACCCGCTGGCCGAGGCGGACGGCCTCGGCCACGTTGTGGGTGACGAACACGACCGTCCGACCGGTCTGCCGCCACACGCGCTCGAGCTCCCCATGCAGCAGGTCGCGGGTGATCGCGTCCAAGGCCGCGAACGGCTCGTCCATGAGCAGCAGGGGGCGGTCCTGGGCGAGGGCCCGGGCCAGGGCGACGCGCTGGCGCATGCCGCCGGAGAGCTGGTGGGGTCGCAGGTCGGCGGCGTCGTCGAGGTGGACGAGGCGCAGCAGCTCCCCGGCACGCTCCCGACGCTCCCCCGCGGCCACACCGGCGAAGCGGAGGGCGAGCTCGATGTTGCCGCGGGCGGTGAGCCACGGGAAGAGGGCGGCGTCCTGGAACATGAACGCGGCCCCCTCCCGGGGGGTCTTGACGACGCCCGCGGTGGGCGCCTCGAGCCGGGCGACGAGGTTCAGCAGGGTGGACTTGCCGCACCCGGACGCACCGAGCAGGCAGACGAACTCGCCCGGCTCGATCCGCACGGAGACGTCCTCCAGCACGGGCGTGGGCCCGCCGAAGCTCTTGCCCACGTCCTCCATCACCACCGTCATGACCGCTCCCGTCGCGCCGTCGTCATCCGGATCAGGCCTCGTCGCCGCCGCGCACCATGCCGGCGGCGAGCGTGGCCCCGTCGTGGGGGTCGATCACGAGGAACGCCCCGGTGCGCCGATGCACGGCGTAGGGCTCCACGGGCAGCGGCGCGGCCAGGTGCAGGCGCACCTGTCCGATGTCGTTGAGCCCGAGGGTCTCGGCCGGGTCGAGCCGCAGGGTGTCGAGGTCGAGCCGACCGGCCACCTCCTGGACGAGCGCCCGGACGACGGCGGTGCCGTGCTTGACGAGGACCTGCTGCCCGACGCGCAGCGGTGCGGCGGAGAGCCAGCACAGCGCGGCGGCCACCTCCGCGGTGGGGCGCGGGGCGGTGTCCGCGGCGGCGATCGTGTCCCCGCGGGCCACGTCCACCTCGTCGGCCAGGCGCAGGACCACCGACTGCGGGGAGGAGGCCTCCTCGAGGGATTCCCCGGCGGCGTCCACGCCCACCACGGTGGTGGTGCGCGCCGGCTGCCCCGGGGTGAGGACGGCGACGGCGTCCCCGGGCCGGACGGTGCCCGCGACCACCTGCCCGGCGTAGCCGCGGTAGTCGCGGAACACCTCGGGGTCGAGGCCGGGGGCCAGGGCGCCCTGGGGGCGCACCACGAGCTGCACCGGGAAGCGGAAGGAGGCGGCGGCGTCGTCCTCGGCGTCCGCCCCGGGCAGGGACTCGAGCAGCTCCATGAGCGTGGGGCCGGTGTACCAGTCCGTCCGCTCGGAGCGGGTGACCACGTTGTCGCCCTGCAGGGCGGACACCGGGACGCTCACCGCGTCGGAGAGGCCGAGCTCCCGGGCCACGCGCCGGACGTCCTCGGCGATCGCGGTGAAGACCTCCTCGGCGTAGTCCACGAGATCGATCTTGTTGACGGCGACGATCACGTGCGGCACCCGCAGCAGGGCCACCACGCTGAGGTGGCGCCGGGTCTGCTCCACCACGCCCTTGCGGGCGTCCACGAGCAGCACGACCGCATCGGCCGTCGAGGCGCCCGTGACGGTGTTCCGGGTGTACTGCACGTGCCCGGGGCAGTCGGCCAGCACGAAGGTGCGCCGGTCCGTGGCGAAGTACCGGTACGCGACGTCGATCGTGATCCCCTGCTCCCGCTCGGCGCGCAGGCCGTCGGTCAGCAGCGCCAGGTCCAGCCCGCCCTCGGCACCGCCGAAGCCGCGCTCGGCGGAGGTGCGGGCCACGGCCTCGAGCTGGTCGGCCAGGACGGCCTTGGAGTCGTGCAGGAGGCGGCCCACGAGGGTGGACTTGCCGTCGTCGACCGAGCCGGCCGTGGCCAGGCGGAACAGGGTCCCGGCGGGGGCGTGCCGGTCCAGCAGTGCGGTGCTCATCAGAAGTACCCGTCCTTCTTGCGATCTTCCATGGCCGCCTCGGAGATGCGGTCGTCGGCGCGGGTGGCCCCGCGTTCGGTCAGGGTGGAGGCGGCGACCTCGAGCACGACGTCCTCGACGGTGGCGGCCTCCGAGAGGACGGCGCCGGTGCAGGACATGTCGCCCACCGTGCGGTAGCGCACCGTCCGCGTGGTGACCTCCTCGCCCTCGGCCGGGCGGGAGTGCTCCCCCACGGCGCGCCACATGCCGTCGCGGCGGAAGACCTCCCGCTCGTGCGCGTAGTAGATGGAGGGCAGCTCGATGCCCTCGCGGGCGATGTACCGCCACACGTCCAGCTCGGTCCAGTTGCTGATGGGGAACGCGCGGACGTGCTGGCCGGGGGTGTGACGGCCGTTGTAGAGGTTCCACAGCTCGGGGCGCTGGTTGCGCGGGTCCCACTGGCCGAACGCGTCCCGCAGGCTGATGATCCGCTCCTTGGCCCGCGCCTTGTCCTCGTCACGGCGGCCTCCCCCGAAGACGGCGTCGAACCGGTTGGTCCGGATCGTGTCCAGCAGGGGGGTGGTCTGCAGGGTGTTGCGGGTGCCGTCGGCGCGCTCACGCAGCTCGCCGCGGTCGATGTACTCCTGCACGGAGCCCACCACGAGCCGCAGGCCGAGCCGCTCCACCGTGCGGTCGCGGAACTCGAGGACCTCGGGGAAGTTGTGGCCGGTGTCCACGTGGACCACCGGGAAGGGGATCCTCCCCGGCCAGAAGGCCTTCGCGGCCAGGTGGAGCATCACCACGGAGTCCTTGCCGCCCGAGAAGAGCATGGCGGGGCGCTCGAACTCGGCCACCACCTCGCGGATGATGTGGATCGCCTCGGCCTCCAGGGCGTCCTGGACGTCGGGCCCGGCGGGGCTCACGGTCCCCGGGTCGGGGGCATGGGTGAGGGTCATCGTGTCTCCTTGGTCTGTCTCGGGTGCGGCGCTCAGACGTGGATGCCGCACTCGGTCTTCGCGGTCCCGGCCCAGCGCCCGGCACGGGCTGTCGCTTATACACATCTGACGCTGCCGACGATCTTACGC
>NZ_JABFAZ010000011.1:103840-131080 GCF_017168505.1 Micrococcus sp. KRD077
AGATGTGTAGAAGAGACAGGGGCGGGTGCAGGGGCGGCAGCCGATCGAGGGGTAGCCGTTCTGCAGGAGCAGGTTCACGGGCACGTCGTGGTCCGTGGCGTAGCCGACCAGGTCGTCGAAGCTCCACGGGGCGACGGGGTTGACCTTGACCATGCCGTGGGCCTCGTCCCAGCCCACCAGCGGGGTGTTCGTGCGCGTCGGCGCCTCGTCCCGGCGGACGCCGGTGAACCACAGGTCGTATCCGGCCAGCGCCCGGTTGAGGGGCTCGACCTTGCGCATCGCGCAGCACAGCCCCGGGTCGCGGGCGAACAGGTCCTTGCCGTGGCGCTCGTCCTGCTCGGCCACGGTCAGCTCCGGGAGCACGTCCACCACGGTGACGGCGAGGCGGCGGGCCACCTCGTCGCGCGTCGCGAGCGTCTCGGTGAAGTGGTAGCCGGTGTCCAGGAAGAGGACGTCCACGCCGGGCATCCGCTGCGCCACCAGGTGCGGCAGGACGGCGTCGGCCATGGAGCAGGCCACGGCCGCCCGGCGGAGGTCCACATGGCGGGCGGCCCAGTCGACCACCGCCTCGGCGGGGGCGTCCCAGCCGAGCTCGGCGGCGCCGGACTCCGCGAGCGCCTGCAGGCGCTCGAGGTCCTCGGTCGGACGGGTGGGGGGAACGGTGCTCATCGGAGGGCCTCCTCGTCGACTCGGTGCGCCCACCGGGCGAAGGTCTCGCCCGGCTCACGCTGCTCGTCGTACCGGCGGACGACGCGCTCGACGTAGTCGACCAGCCCGTCCGCGCGGACCTTCAAGCCGCGGACGCTGCGTCCGAGGCCGGCCTCGGCGCGGTCCACGGAGGCCAGCCCGCCGCCCAGGTGAACCTGGAAGCCGGGCGTCTGGCCGCCGTCGTCGTCCGGGAGCAGCTGGCCCTTCAGGCCGATGTCTGCGGTCTGGATGCGGGCGCAGGAGTTGGGGCAGCCGTTCACATGCAGGCTCAGCCGCTCGGGGAGGCGGTCGGCGAGGTCGGCCAGGCGCTCCTCGAGCTGGGCGATCGCGGCGGTGGCGGTGTCCTTCGTGTCCACGATGGCGAGCTTGCAGAACTCCAGGCCCGTGCAGGCGATGGTGGAGCGGCGGAATACGGACGGCTCCGGGTCCAGTCCCAGCTCCTTCAAGCCGGCCACGACGGCGTCCACCCGGTCCCGCTCCACGTCCAGCACCACGATCTTCTGGTGGGGGGTGGTGCGCAGCCGCGTGGAGCCGTGGGCCTCGAGCAGGTCCGCGAGGGCGGTGAGGGTGGTGCCGCTGGAGCGGCCGACGACGGGAGCGGCGCCGATGTAGAAGCGGCCGTCCTTCTGCTCGTGGACCCCCACGTGGTCGCCGGGACGGGTGGGCGTCGGGCAGGGCGTAGCCGAGGTACTCCTCCTCCAGCACGGTGCGGAACCTCTCCGGCCCCCAGTCCTCGAGCAGGTACTTCATGCGGGCCTTGTTGCGCAGGCGCCGGTAGCCGTAGTCACGGAAGATGCTCACGACGGCGTGCCACACCTCGGGGGCGCGCTCGGCCGAGACGAAGGCACCGATCCGGTCGGCCAGGCGGGCCTTCGTGGACAGGCCGCCGCCGACCCACAGGTCGTAACCGGGGCCCAGCTCGGGGTGCACCACGCCGATCAGGGAGACGTCGTTGATCTCGTGGACCACGTCCTGGGAGGGGTGTCCGGTGATGGCGGTCTTGAACTTGCGGGGCAGGTTGGAGACCTCGAGGTCGCCGATCCAGCGGTCCGCGATCTCCCGGATCACGGGCGTGGGGTCGATGATCTCGTCCGCGGCGATCCCGGCCACCGGTGAGCCGAGGATCACGCGCGGCACGTCGCCGCAGGCCTCGGTGGTGGACAGGCCCACGGACTCCAGGCGCCGCCAGATCTCGGGGACGTCCTCGACGCGGATCCAGTGCAGCTGGACGTTCTGCCGGTCGGTGATGTCCGCGGTGTCACGGCCGAAGTCGGTGGAGATCCCGCCGATCACGCGCAGCTGCTCGGTGGTGAGGTCGCCGCCGTCGATGCGCACGCGCAGCATGAAGTAGCGGTCCTCGAGTTCGTGGGGCTCCAGGGTGGCGGTCTTGCCGCCGTCGATCCCCTGCCGACGCTGGGTGTACAGGCCCCACCAGCGGAAGCGGCCGTGCAGGTCGTCCGAGGGGATCGAGTCGAAGCCCTCGTGGGCGTAGACCTGCTCGATGCGCTCGCGGACGTTCAGGCCGTCGTCCTGCTGCTTGAACTCCTCGTTGTGGTTCAGGGGGGCGGTCCCGTCCACCTTCCACTGGCCGTGCGGCTTGGCGGAGGGACGGCGCGGAGTGCGCGCCGGCCTCGACGTCTCGTTCACCTGGGTCATGGCCGCCACGCTAGGAACCCGGCATGCCGGCCCCAAGATCGTCGACGCGGTTCGTCACGTTCCCGGGGCCGGGCCGCGGCGGGGACCCGGTCCGGCCCCGGTCGTGTGACGGACGGCTCAGCGGCCTCCGGCGGCTCCCCTCGGGGCCTCTACGAGGGCGGACCGCAGCCGGTCCAGGGCGATCCGCGCCACCAGCGGATGCGGCAGCAGGGGGTCGGTGACCGCGTCCGCGCCGGCCTCGCCGAGCCGGTCGTGGAAGTACCCGGGGGCCAGCAGGTGGGCGGCCACCACGGCGCGACGGCCGGCGGCGTGCACCCGGGCGACGGCGTCGGGCACACGGGGGGTCGCCGCCGCCCCGAACGCCG
The DNA here is from genome assembly GCF_017168505.1 of Micrococcus sp. KRD077. Classification (NCBI taxonomy): domain Bacteria; kingdom Bacillati; phylum Actinomycetota; class Actinomycetes; order Micrococcales; family Micrococcaceae; genus Micrococcus; species Micrococcus sp. KRD077. Next base: position 106,570 of record NZ_JABFAZ010000011.1, read on the forward strand.
CGGTCACGGGCAGTCCCGTGGCCCGGGCCAGGGCCCCGGCCAGGGCGTGCACCTGGGCCTGGCCGTCCGCGGCGCGGGTGCCGGCCGCCGCCAGGATGACGTCCGATGTCGCGGCCTCACCGGCCGGCACCGCCCGGGCCACCCGCTCGGCCAGAACGGTCACCAGGCGCGGCTCGACGTCGTCCCCGGCCCCGGCCAGCGGTGCGGCGGCGATCGTGCCGGGTCGGGCGGCTGCGGCGTGGTGGATGTCGTGGTGGACGTGATGGCCCAGGGACAGCAGCAGCGGCACGATCACGGCCGGCTCCCCCGGGGGCAGGGCCGCCACGACCTCGTCGAGGGAGGGGCTCTGCACGTCCACGTAGGCCTCGTGGACCTGGGCGCCCGGCCCCTCGGCGGCCAGGAGGGCCGCCAGGTCGGCACGGAGGCCGTCGATCACGTCGCGGCCGGCCGCGTCGTGCGTGCCGTGGGCGCAGGCGATCACGTGCAGCACGGGCGCGCTCATGCCGAGCCCACCGCGTCGGCCCACACGTTCTGCGGCCCGCCGCTCACCGGCGGATCACCTTGTGCTGGGCGGCCTGGGCGACCGGCCGCATCACGATCTGATCCAGGTTCACGTGGTGGGGCAGCTCGACGGCGTGGACGCACACCTCGGCGACGTCCTCGGCGGTGAGCGGCTTCTCCACGCCCGCATACACGGCGTCCGCGGCGGACTGGTCGCCGCCCAGGCGGTTGCGGGAGAACTCCTCGGTGTGGACCATGCCCGGCAGCACCTCGATCACCCGCACGTTGTGCTCGGCCTCCTCCAGGCGCAGCGCGCCGGTGAGCCCGTGCTGGCCCATCTTCGCGGCGTTGTAGCCGGCGCCGCCCTCGTAGGCGGTGACGGCGGCGGTCGAGGTCAGGTTGAGCACGGTGCCCTCGCCGTGGGCGCGGAGCATGGGCAGGAACGCCTGGCACATCGTAAGGGTGCCGAGCACGTTGACGCGGTACATCCACTCCCAGTCGGCGCGGTCGCCCACGCCCACCGCGTCCGTGCCGAGCGCGCCGCCGGCGATGTTGACGAGGGTGTCGGCGCCGCCGTCGGCCTCGACGCGCGAGGCCAGCGCGGCGACGGCGGCCTCGTCCGTGACGTCCAGGGCGGCGGGGACGACGTCGCCGCTCACGCCCTCGGCCCGGGCGTCGGCAGCGAGGGTCTCGAGGCGCTCGGCCCGGCGGCCGACGGCGTACACGCGCCAGCCGCGGCGGGCGAGCTCGAGGGCCGTGGCGCGGCCGATGCCGCTCGTGGCCCCCGTCACGACGGCGGCGCGGGCGGGGTTCTTCGCAGGTTCATGGGTGTGGCTCACGCCTCCGACCGTAGCCGAGCCGTGCCGTTCGGAGCACCGCCCGGATCACCTCCGCCAGGTCGAGCGGCTGAAAGGGCGGGACGTCCCGGGCGTCGTCGCAGGCCCGGCCCGCCGCCCCGGTCATGGGAGGATGGCGGGCATGGCTGAGAACACGCAGGGCACAGACACGCCCATCGACGCATCGACCCCGTCCACCCCCGCCGCCGGCGCCGTGGCCGTGCCGGACAAGCCGGCCCTCGAGGGCCTCGAGGAGAAGCTGACCGCCCGCTGGGCCGACGAGCGCACGTACGCGTTCGACACGCAGACCACCCGCGAGCAGGTCTACTCGATCGACACTCCCCCGCCGACCGCCTCCGGCTCCCTGCATGTGGGCCACGTCTTCTCCTACACGCAGACCGACGTGCTCGCCCGGTACCAGCGCATGAACGGCAAGAACGTGTTCTACCCGATGGGCTGGGACGACAACGGCCTGCCCACCGAGCGCCGTGTGCAGAACTACTACGGCGTCCGCTGCGACCCCGCCAAGCCGTACGTGGAGGGCTACCGCCCGCCGGAGAAGCCGGCGAAGAACCAGCGCGACTGGGACGTGATCTCCCGCAAGAACTTCATCGAGCTCTGCGAGGAGCTCGCCGTCGAGGACGAGAAGGTCTTCGAGGACCTCTTCACCCGCCTCGGCCTGTCCGTCGACTGGGACATGACCTACCGGACCATCGACGACGTCTCCCGCGCCGTCTCCCAGCGCGCCTTCCTGGCCGGCATCGCCTCGGGCGACGCCTACCTGGCCGAGGCCCCCACCATGTGGGACGTGACCTTCCGCACCGCCGTGGCCCAGGCCGAGCTCGAGGACCGCGAGGTCCCCGGCGCCTACCACCGCTACGCCTTCACCGCTGCGGACGGCGAGCAGGTCTTCATCGAGACCACCCGCCCCGAGCTGCTGGCCTCCTGCTCCGGCCTGGTCGCCCACCCGGACGACGAGCGCTACCAGCACCTGTTCGGCACGACCGTCACCTCCCCGCTGTACGGCGTGGAGGTCGAGGTCTTCCCGCACCCGCTGGCCAAGCCGGACAAGGGCTCCGGCATCGCCATGGTCTGCACCTTCGGCGACCTCAACGACGTCACCTGGTGGCGCGAGCTGCAGCTGCCGACCCGCACCCTGATCGGCCGTGACGGCCGCTTCGCCGCCGACACCCCCGAGTGGATCACCACGGACGCCGGCCGACAGGCCTATGCGGACACCGTGGCCGGCAAGACCGTGTTCTCCGCCAAGCAGGGTGTGGTGGACGCCCTCACCGCGGCCGGCCTGCTGGACGGAGAGCCGAAGAAGATCATGCACGCCGTGAACTTCTACGAGAAGGGCGACAAGCCGCTCGAGGTCGTCACCTCCCGCCAGTGGTACATCCGCAACGGCGGCCGCGACGCCGACCGCCGCGCGGAGCTGATCGAGCGCGGCCGCGAGCTCTCCTGGCACCCGGAGCACATGCGCCACCGCTACGAGAACTGGGTCGAGGGCCTCAACGGTGACTGGCTCGTCTCCCGCCAGCGCTTCTTCGGGGTGCCGATCCCGGTCTGGTACCCGCTGGACGCGGAGGGTGAGCCCGACTATGAGACCCCGATCCTCCCGGCCGACGAGCAGCTCCCCGTGGACCCGGCCGCCGAGGCCGCCCCGGGCTACTCCGAGGACCAGCGCGACGTCCCCGGCGGCTTCACCGGCGACCCGGACGTCCTGGACACCTGGGCCACCTCCTCGCTGACCCCGCAGATCGCGGGCCGCTGGTCCCGCGACGAGGCGTTCTTCAACAACGTCTTCCCGTTCGATCTGCGCCCGCAGGGCCACGACATCATCCGCACCTGGCTGTTCTCCACCGTGGTGCGCGCCCACGCCCTCAACGGCTCCGTGCCGTGGACGGACACCGCGCTCTCCGGCTGGATCCTCGACCCGGACCGCAAGAAGATGTCCAAGTCCAAGGGCAACGTGGTGGTCCCGACCGACATCCTGGACCAGTTCGGCTCGGACGCCGTCCGCTACTGGGCCGCCTCGGCCCGCCTCGGCGCAGACACCGCCTACGAGGTGGCGCAGATGAAGATCGGCCGCCGCCTGGCCATCAAGCTGCTCAACGCCGCCAAGTTCGTGCTGAACCTGGGCGCCACGCAGGACGCCGTCATCCGCACGGCCGATGACGCCGCGGCCGTCACCAACCCGCTGGACGCCTCCCTGCTGGCGCGCCTGGCGGCCACCGTGGAGCAGGCGACCCGCGCGTTCGAGGCCTATGACTACGCACGGGCCCTCAACGTGACCGAGCAGTTCTTCTGGGCCTTCACGGACGACTACGTGGAGCTCGTGAAGGACCGTGCCTACGGCGGCCACGGCGAGGCCGAGCAGGCCTCTGTGGTGACCACGCTGGCCACCACCCTGGACGCCCTGCTGCGTCTGCTGGCCCCGTTCCAGCCGTTCGCCACCGAGGAGGTGTGGAGCTGGTGGCGCGCCGGCTCCGTGCACACCGCCGCGTGGCCGGGCGCCGCGGACGAGGTGGCGGCCTTGTCCTTCGCCGCCTCCGCCGGTGACGCCGAGGTCCTGCCCACCGTGGCGCAGGTCCTCGGCGGCGTCCGCAAGGCGAAGTCCGAGGCCAAGGTGAAGCAGCGGACCCAGGTGCGCTCCGCCGTGGTGACCGGGCCGGCCGAGTGGCTCGAGAAGCTGCGCGGCGGCCTGGCGGACCTCAAGGCGGCCGGCAACATCGCGGACCTGTCCCTCACGCGGGGCGATGCCGGCGAGTCCGCGCCGCTGACCGTCTCCGACGTGCAGCTCGCACCGGTCGAGGACGACTGATCCGCGCCGCGCGTTCCCGGACGGTGTCTCGGGAGCGCACGCGGCACGACGACGGCCCCGTCGCCCATCACGGGCGGCGGGGCCGTCGTCGCGCCCGTGCTGCGAACCCGAGTCTGCCCGTCAGCGTGGGATGTTCGTGGCCGGGATCCGGTAGGGCACAGCGCACGTCGGCAGTCCGCCGCCGGATCGGAGTTCGTCGGGAGGCGGCCCTCCCGGGGGTGTCGTGGTGCACCTCCCGGTCGTGCTCCTGCCGCATGTCGCAGTGCGGTCACCGCGGCAGGGGTGGACACTGAGAGGATGAGACCGACACCCGATCCCGCCCCGGCCGGCCGCCGCGCCTGCGACTCCTCCGCCCGGCGGATGTCCGCCGCCCTCGCCGCCATGGGCGTGCTCCACTTCGTCCGACCTGAGCCCTTCGACGGGCTGATCCCGCCGTTCCTGCCCGGCTCGGCCCGCGCGTGGACCCACGGCTCCGGCGTGGCCGAGCTGGCCGTGGCGGGTCTGCTGGCCGTCCCGCGCACCCGGCGCGCGGGCGGACGCGCCGCGCAGGCGCTCTTCCTCGGCGTGTGGCCCGGCAATGCGTGGATGGCCTGGCGGTGGCGACGCCGGCCCTGGCCGGCGCAACTGGTCTCCCTCGGGCGGCTGCCCCTGCAGGTCCCCCTGATCCGCGCGGCCGGCAGAGTGGCGCGCAGCTGACCCCCGCCGCCCCGCACCCCGACGACGCCGGCCCCACACCTTCGCGCTGAAGGTGTGGGGCCGGTCTCGTGCGAGCCGGGGGCTCAGTCGAACTGCGGATCCGTGGTGCGGGCCCGCTTGATCTCGTAGAAGTACGGGAAGTCGGCCAGGGCGACGGCGCCGTCGAAGATGCGGCCCGCCTCCTCGCCGCGCGGGATGCGGGTCATCACGGGACCGAAGAAGGCCGTGCCGTTGAACGCCACGACGGGCGTGCCGACGTCGTTGCCCACGAGGTCCTCCGCCTCCTTCTGGCTGGCGCGCAGCTGCTCGTCGGCCACGTCGGTGCGGGCGGCGTCCAGGATGTCCGCGTCGTGGCCCAGCTCCTCGAGGGCCTCGGCCACCACGGCCTCGTAGTCCGTGCGGCCCTGCTCGTGGATGCGGGTGCCGACCGCGGTGTACCACGGGCCGAGCGCCTCGGCACCGTGCCGCTCGCGCACCTGCACGGCGGCGCGGGCCGGCAGCCAGGCCTTCTCGAGGCGGGCCAGGTAGTCGGGGTCCAGGTCGCGGCCCTCGTTCAGGACGGCGAGCGACATGATCTTGAAGACCACCCGCACGTCGCGCACCTTCTGGACCTCCAGGATCCACCGGGAGGTGATCCAGGCGAACGGGCACGTGGCGTCGAAGTAGAAGTCGACGGTGGGCTGCTGCGTGGTGTCGGTCATGCTGTGCTCCTTGCGGTCAGGGAGCCGTCTCGGCTCCGGTCGGTCCTGCTGGGCGACGGCGGTCAGGCGCTCCGGCCGCGTCGACGTCGTTCCACCTCGGCCGGGATGAGCGTGGGCTCGGCCTCGCCGCGCACGACGTCCCCGGAGATGACGACCGTGCCCACATCCGAACGGGAGGGCAGCTCGAACATCACGGGCTTGAGGACGTTCTCCATGATGGAGCGCAGGCCGCGGGCGCCGGTGCCGCGGGCCTCGGCCTGGGCGACGACGGCGTCCAGGGCGTCCTGCTCGAACTCGAGCTCCACGCCGTCCATGAGGAACATCTTCTGGTACTGCTTGAGCAGGGCGTTCCTCGGTTCGGTCAGCACCCGCACGAGCTGTTCGTGCGTGAGGTCCTCGACAGTGGTGATCACGGGCAGGCGGCCGATGAACTCGGGGATGAGGCCGAACTTCAGCAGGTCCTCCGGCCGCACGTCCGCGTAGGTGACGTCCCCCGCGCCCAGGTGGTTCAGGGGCGCGCCGAACCCGATGCCCTTGCGTCCGGCACGGGAACCGATGATCTCGTCCAGGCCCGCGAACGCGCCCGCCACGATGAACAGCACGTTGGACGTGTCGATCTGCAGGAACTCCTGGTGGGGGTGCTTGCGCCCGCCCTGCGGCGGCACCGACGCCACCGTGCCCTCGAGGATCTTCAGCAGGGCCTGCTGCACCCCCTCGCCGGAGACGTCCCGGGTGATGGAGGGGTTCTCGGACTTCCGCGAGATCTTGTCGATCTCGTCGATGTAGATGATGCCCTGCTCGGCCTTCTTCACGTCGTAGTCCGCGGCCTGGATGAGCTTGAGGAGGATGTTCTCCACGTCCTCGCCCACATAGCCGGCCTCGGTGAGGCTGGTGGCGTCCGCGACCGCGAACGGGACGTTGAGCCGCCGGGCGAGGGTCTGCGCGAGATACGTCTTGCCGGAGCCGGTGGGGCCGACCATGAGGATGTTCGACTTGCCGACCTCGACGTCCGCGAGGTCGTCCCGCTCGGTGAGGCGGTCGGCCAGGTCACCGCCCCGCGCCTGCGGCCCACGCACGCGCTTGTAGTGGTTGTACACGGCGACGGCGAGGGAACGCTTGGCCGCCTCCTGACCGATCACGAAGCTCTCGAGGTGGTCGAAGATCTCCTGCGGGGTGGGCAGGACGGTCTCGTCCGCCTCCGCCGCCTCGCCGAGCTCCTCCTCGATGATCTCGTTGCACAGCTCGATGCACTCGTCGCAGATGTAGACACCCGGGCCGGCGATGAGCTTGCGCACCTGCTTCTGGCTCTTCCCGCAGAACGAGCATTTCAGCAGGTCAGCGCTCTCTCCGATACGCGCCATGGTGGTACTCCTCGAAGGCCGGGCGGAGACGTCCGCCCCGCGCGGGCGTCGTCGCTGTCAGATTCCGTCCAGCATACGGCCGTGGACGGACACGTTAAGGGACCGGGTCCCCGGTCGGCGCCGAGGGGCCCGGCCGCGCGGCCGGACCCCTCGGCGGGCGTCGTCGGTCAGGCAGACGGGCGGGTGATCTTGCGGGAGGCGAGGACCTCGTCCACGAGGCCGTACTCGAGGGCCTGCTCGGCCGAGAGGAACTTGTCCCGGTCGATGTCCTGCGAGACCTCCTCGGGCGTGCGGTTGGTGAGGGAGGCCAGCGTCTCCTCCATCCACACGCGCATCCGGTTGATCTCCTGGGCGTGGATCTGCAGGTCCGTGGCGGTGCCGCGGTCGCCCTGCATCGCCGGCTGGTGGATCAGCACGCGCGCGTTGGGCAGCGCCAGACGCTTGCCGGGGGCGCCCGCGGCCAGCAGCACGGCCGCGGCGGAGGCGGCCTGGCCCAGGCACACGGTCTGCACCTCGGGGCGGATGAACTGCATGGTGTCGTAGATCGCCGTCATGGCCGTGAACGAGCCGCCCGGCGAGTTGATGTACAGGGTGATGTCACGTTCGGAGTCCATCGCCTCGAGCACGAGCAGCTGGGCCATCACGTCGTCGGCCGACGCGTCGTCCACCTGCGCGCCGAGGAAGACGATGCGGTCCTCGAAGAGCTTGGCGTAGGGGTCCTGACGCTTGAAGCCGTAGGGGGTGCGCTCCTCGAACTGCGGGAGGATGTAGCGCGCGTCCGGCGTGGGCAGGGAGGGCATCCCGGTGGGGAGCCCGGCGGGGAACTGGGTCATTCTTGGTCTCCTGGAGAGGGTCGGGACGGTCCGGGCCGGGCTCAGCCCCGGACGCCGCCGCCGCCGGTCACGGACGCGGCACGGTCGGCGATGTGGTCGATGAAGCCGTACTCGAGGGCCTCCTGCGCGGTGAACCACTTGTCACGCGCGTTGTCCTCGAGGATGGTCTCCACGGACTGGCCGGTCTGCTCGGCGGTCAGCTCCGCCATCACCTGCTTCATGTGCAGGATCAGCTGGGCCTGGATGCGGATGTCCGACTCGGTGCCGCCGATGCCGCCGGAGGGCTGGTGCATCAGCACGCGGGCGTGGGGGGTGGCGTAGCGCTTGCCCTTGGTGCCGGAGGCGAGCAGGAACTGGCCCATGGACGCGGCGAGGCCGGTGGCCACCGTCACGACGTCGTTGGGGATGTACTGCATCGTGTCGTAGATCGCCATGCCCGCGGTGACGGAGCCGCCCGGGGAGTTGATGTACAGGTAGATGTCCTTCTCCGGGTCCTCGGCCGAGAGCAGGAGCAGCTGGGAGCAGATCGCGTTGGCGTTGTCGTCACGGACGTCCTCGCCCAGCCAGACGATGCGCGACTTCAGCAGCTGGGTGTAGAGGAAATCCTCGCGCTGCGCCGGGTCCACCGAACGCATGCTGGGGGTGATGTCGGTCATCACTTCCGCCTTCCTGTCGAGATGTCCACGGGCCTCCCGAACGGCGGCCGCTCGCGCGGACGGACGGGTCCCTGATCGAGTCCGACACTAGCCGGGCGTCCGGGCCAGCGCGCGGGACGCCGTCGGCGTTTCGCTGTTGGCGCAGGTTGTCGCGGACCCCGCCCGGGGCCGCCCACCGGGGCCCCGGGACGACGACGGCGCCCCCACCGGCGTGGGCGGGGGCGCCGTCGTCGTGGCTCGGCGGGGGTGCGTCCCCACCGGCCGGGATCAGGCCTGCTCGGCCGCCTCGGCGTCGTCGGCCTGCTCGGCCGGGGCCTTCTTGGCCGTCGACTTCTTCTTGGCCGGGGCCTTCTCGGCGGGCTTCTCCTCCGCCTCGTCGGCGCCCTCGGCCTCGGCGCCCTCGGCCTCAGCGTCGAGGGCCTCCTGGCCGCCCGGGGTCACGAACGCCGTCAGGTCCACGGCCTTGCCGTCGGTGTCGGTGACCTCGGCGTACTCGAGGACCTTGGCCAGGGCCTTGCGGCGGCGGACCTCGCCCATGATCATCGGGATCTGCCCGCCCTGGTCGAGCATCATGGCGAACTGGTTCGGGTCCATGCCGTACTCGGAGGAGGTGGCGATGATGTACTCGATCAGCTCACCCTGGTCGACCGTGACCTCCTCGGCCTCGGCGACCTCGTCCAGGATGACCTCGTTGGCGAACGCCTCGCGGGTGTTCTGCTCGAGCTCGGCACGGTGCTCGGCGGTGTCGTGGTCGTCGCCCGCGGTGTGGCCGCCGGCGGAGAAGTGCTGCTCGACCTGCTCGGCGATGACGCCGTCCGGCACCGGGACCTCGACGAGCTTGGCCAGCTCCTCGAGGACCTTGTCGCGGGCCTCGACGCCCTGGCGGTTCACGGCCTCCTCGGCGGCCTGCTTCTTCAGGTCCTCCTTGAGCTCGGCGATGGTGTCGAACTCGGAGGCCAGCTGGGCGAACTCGTCGTCGGCCTCGGGCAGCTCGCGCTCCTTGACGGCCGTCAGCTCCAGCTTGACCACGGCGGTCTCGCCGTCGTGCTCGCCGCCGTTGAGCGTGGTCTCGAAGGTGGCGTCCTCGCCGGCGGACAGGCCGTCGAGGGCCTCGTCAATGCCCTCGAGCATGGTGCCGGCGCCCACCTGGTAGGACAGGCCCTCGGCCTGGTCGACCTGCTCGCCGTCGACCGTGGCGGTCAGGTTCATCGTGACGAAGTCGTCCTGGGCGGCCGGGCGGTCCACATCCTTGAGGGAGCCGAAGCGCGAGCGCAGGGCGTCGAGGGCCTTCTGCTCGTCCTCCTCGGTGGCCTGGGCGGGCTCCACCGTCACCTTGAGGCCCTTGTAGTCGGGCAGCTCGATGGTCGGGCGCACGTCGAACTCGGCGGTGAAGGCCACCGGGCCCTCGGCGTTCTCCGCGTCCGGGGTGGCGGTCACGTCGACCTCGGGGCGGGAGATCGGGGTGAGCTCGGCCTCGGCGATGGCGGCGGAGAACCAGGTGTTCAGGCCCTCGTTGACGGCCTGGTCCACGACGATCTCGCGGCCGAAGCGCTGCTCGATCAGACGTGCCGGGATCTTGCCCTTGCGGAAGCCCGGGATCTGCACCTGGTTGGCGATGTCCTTGAACGCCTTGTCCAGGGCGGGCTTCACCTCCTCGAACGGCACCTCGACGGTCAGCTTGACGCGGGTCGGGCTGAGGTTCTCTGCGGTGGACTTGACCACGGATGACTCCTGTTGGTGGTGGTGGATGGTCTTGACGTCGAGTCGGGGTGACAGGATTTGAACCTGCGGCCTCACGCTCCCAAAGCGCGCGCTCTACCAAGCTGAGCTACACCCCGCCGTCGTCCCCGACGCCGGCGGGCTCACGCGGTGGAGGCTCGCCGGGCACCCGAGGGACTGCCCGAGGGCAGACTGTGGAATCCTAGCGCGCCGTCTCGCGCCCCGCGAAAAGCCGCGACCGCCGGCCCGTGAAGCCGTCCATCGTGGCGTTGACCCCGAGGACGTCCATCGCGAGGTCGAAGACGGGCGCCGGCAGGGCGCGCAGGGGCGCGATCAGACCGACGGCGCGCGGCAGCAGCAGGCGGGTGCGGCCGGCCTCGACGGCGTCCAGCACCTCCTGCGCCACGTGGCGCGGATCCAGCACGGGCAGCAGCCAGGGCACCCGGCTGCGCACGCCCGCGAACATCCCGGTGTCGATGTAGAAGGGGCAGACGGCGAGGGAGGTGACGCGGCTGCCGTCCTTGCGCAGCTCCGCGGCGAGGGACTCGGCGAAGCCGACCGCGGCGTGCTTGGTGGCGGAATAGTCCGTCTGGCGCGCGACGCCGACCAACCCCGCGGCCGAGGCCACCGTGACCACGGCCCCGCGGTCCCGGGCCCGCATTCCGGGCAGGACCGCCCGGGTCAGCCAGTACGGCGCGAGTGCGTTCACCTCGAAGGTGCGGCGGATGCCCTCCTCCGTGGCGTCCTCGAGGCGCACGCCCGTCACGACGCCCGCGTTGTTCACGGCGACGTCCACCTCTCCGGCGCGGGCGGCGGCGGCCTCGACGGCGGCCGCGTCCGTCACGTCCACGCGCTCGGCCTGGGCGTCCGCGCCCTGAGACCGGATCTCGGCGGCGACGGCCTCAGCCCCCTGCAGGTCGAGGTCCCAGACGACGACGCGGCCCGCGCCGCGGCGGGCGGCCCCCAGGGCGATCAGTCGACCGATGCCGGACGCGCCGCCCGTCACGAGGACGGTGGCGCCGCGCAGGGACAGGGGACGACGGCCGGCGAGGGCGGACGCGGCCCTGCGGAGGGCGGGACGGGAGCCGTGCATCATGCCTCTTCCCCCACGGCCGACGCGGGCCCGCCGTGATACGGTGTCAGCCGCTGGTCCGCGCCGAGCGCGGCCCCGCGGGGATGTAGCTCAATGGTAGAGCCCCAGTCTTCCAAACTGGCTACGCGGGTTCGATTCCCGTCATCCCCTCCGGACCTCATGAGCCGGGTCATCGTGTGCACACGATGGCCCGGCTCATGGCTTTCTCGGGTGCGTCGTCGTCCGCGCCGGTGCCTTGACCGCTGTGCCCGGTCGGGCCTGCTACAGGCCCCTCAGCTCTGACAGGTGAGGCACCGGTAGAGCTTCCGGGCCGCCATCTCCTCCACCACGATCGTCTCGCGCCCGCACACGAGGCAGGCCAGGCCCTGCCGCTGGTACACGTAGTTCGCGTGCTCGGGCCAGGCCGATTCGGCAGGGATCCCCGGCCGGTGCTCGGGCCGCGTGGTGACGATCCGCCCGAGCCGCACGCCCTCCCGCATGAGCGCGGCGTTGTCCGCCCAGAGGAATGCCAGGTCCGACGCGGAGACCTCCCGGGCCGGCCGCCACGGGTCGATGCCGGCGCGGAACAGCGCCTCGGCCCGGAAGATGTTGCCGATCCCGCTGACGGCCGCCTGGTCCATCAGCACGACGCCGATCGGCCGCCGTGTCCGCCGGGCGAGGTCGTAGAACGGCGCGGGATCGTCGTCGCTCAGCGGATCCGGGCCCAGGCCGGCGACGACGTCGGCAGCCTCGGCCGGAGTGAGCGCGCGGCACCGGCTCGCGCCGATCAGGTCGGCCCAGCCGTGCTCGGCGCGCAGTCGCAGCCGGACCGTGGCGGCCGGCGGCGGGGGCTGGACCCAGCCGTCGGCGTCGCGAGCGGGCTCGGCGGCCGGGGCGCCGTCGTCGTGGACCTCCCGCTCGCCGATCCGGCGGGGTGCGCCGATCGAGGACGCGGCCGCGAAGTCCTGATCCCCGCCGAAGGTCCACGCCCCGTACATGCCCAGGTGGACGTGGAGCACGTGGCCGCCGGAGACGTCGGCGAAGAAGTGCTTGCCGTGGGCCCGGGCGCGCTTCAGGACCTGGCCGTCGAGCAGGGCGGCCCCCTCGGCGAAGCGGCCCTGCGGACTCGTGGCGCGGATCCGGCGGCCGCCGAAGACGTCGGTGAACTGGCGCGCGAGACGGTGGACGGAGTGGCCCTCAGGCACTCACATCAGCACCTCTCCGGTGGTCTCGTAGTGCGCGATCTTCCCGATGCGGCGCACGTGGCGCTCGTCCTGGGAGAACGGTTCGGCCAGGAACGCCTCGATGAGCTCGGTGGCCTCCTCGAGCGAGTGCTGTCGACCGCCGACGGCCACGACGTTCGCGTCGTTGTGCGCGCGGGCCAGCCGCGCCGTGTCCAGGTTCCAGGCCAGGGCGGCTCGGACGCCGGCCACCTTGTTGGCGGCGATCTGCTCGCCGTTGCCGGAGCCGCCCAGCACGATGCCGAGCGAGTCCAGTCCCTGCTCGCGGTCGGCGACGACGGCGCGGGCGGCGTTGATGCAGAAGCCCGGGTAGTCGTCCTGCGCGTCGTACTCGGTGGGTCCGTGGTCCACCATCTCGTAGCCAGCGGCGGTGAGGTGCTCCACCAGGTGGGCGGACAGCTCCATGCCGGCGTGGTCGGTGGCGATGTGGACGCGCATGCGCAGACTCCTTAGGGGCGGTGGCTCGGGGTCCCCGCCAGTCTAGTGAGGGGCGGGGCATCCAGAGGCCGACGACGACGTCCGGGCCAGGTGGCACACTGGGGAGCACCGTGCCGTGGCCCCCATCACAGGTCCCGGCCGTGCCGCATCCGCCCGACCCCAGGAGGAGTCCGACCGTGACCACCGCCGCCGCCATGAACATCACCCGCGAAGAGGCCGCCGCGCGCGCGGCCGCCCTCACCGTGGACGCGTACGAGGTGAGCCTGGACCTCACCCGTGGAGCGGAGCACTTCCACACGGCCACCACCGTGACGTTCGCGGCCGCGCAGGACGCGGTGGGCACCCACACGTGGATCGACTTCGTGGCCGGGCAGGCCCCCGCGGTGACCCTCAACGGCGAGGCGCTGGACGTGGCGGACTTCGACGGCGCCCGACTGCGGATCGGCCCGCTGGCGGCGCAGAACACCCTCGTGGTCGACGGGCTCGGGGACTACAGCAACACCGGCGAGGGCCTGCACCGGTTCGTGGACCCCGTGGACCAGGAGGTCTATCTCTACACCCAGTTCGAGGTGCCCGATTCCCGCCGCATGTTCGCGGTGTTCGAGCAGCCCGACCTCAAGGCCGCGTTCCGCTTCACCGTGACCGCGCCGGCACACTGGGCTGTGGTGTCCAACCAGCCGGAGGACTCCCGCCGCACCCTCGGCGTCGTGGCGAACGAGGAGAACCTGCAGGGCGTGGACGCCGCGGTCTGGGAGTTCACCCCCACCCCGCGCATCTCCTCCTACATCACCGCGCTCGTCGCCGGCCCGTACGCCTCCGTGCATTCGGAGCTGACCAGCGCCGACGGCCGCACGATCCCCCTCGGCGTCTACTGCCGCGCGTCACTGGTGGAGCACCTGGACGCGGAGAACGTCTTCGAGCTCACCCGCCAGGGCTTCGAGTTCTTCGAGGCCCAGTACGGCCACGCCTACCCGTTCGAGAAGTACGACCAGCTGTTCGTGCCCGAGTTCAACGCCGGCGCGATGGAGAACGCCGGCTGTGTGACCTTCCTCGAGTCGTACGTCTTCCGCGGGACCGTGCCGGAGGCGCTGATCGAGCGCCGCGCCATCACCATCCTCCACGAGCTGGCCCACATGTGGTTCGGCGATCTCGTGACCATGCGCTGGTGGAACGACCTGTGGCTCAACGAGTCCTTCGCCGAGTTCATGTCCACGCTCGCCGCCGCCGAGAACACGCAGTACACCAGCGCCTGGACCACCTTCTCTTCCATGGAGAAGAACTGGGCCTACCGCCAGGATCAGCTCTCGTCCACGCACCCCATCAAGGCCCGGATCCGCGACCTCGACGATGTGCTCGTCAACTTCGACGGCATCACCTACGCCAAGGGCGCCTCCGTGCTGCGCCAGCTCGTGGCCTGGGTGGGCCAGGAGAACTTCATGGCCGGCGTCCGCGCGTACATCGCCCAGCACGCGTGGGGCAACACCGAGCTGCCGGACCTCATGTCCGAGCTCGAGGCGGCTTCCGGCCGCGACCTGTCCGAGTGGACCCGCGTGTGGCTCGAGACCTCGGGCGTGAACACGCTGCGCACGGAGGTGGAGACGGATGAGGCCGGCACCATCACCGCGCTGCGCCTGCGCCAGAGCGCCCCGGACGGCTCGCCGTCGGCGCCTGGCGACGACGTGCTCCGCCCCCACCGCCTGGCTGTGGGCTTCTACGACGTGGACGAGGCCACCGGCCGCCTGACCCGCACCGAGCGCTTCGAACTCGACGTGGCCGGTGAGGTGACCGAGGTCGCCGAGGCCGTCGGCCGCCGTCGTCCCGCCGTGATCCTGCCCAACGACGACGACCTGGCCTACGCCAAGCTGCGCCTCGACGACGCCTCGTGGGAGGCCGCGTCCACCCGCCTGAAGGACGTGGACGGCTCGCTGGCGCGCACGCTGCTGTGGGGGGCGGCCTGGGACACCGTGCGCGACGGCGAGGCCTCCGCCGCCTGGTTCGTCGACCTCGTCCTCGCCAACGTCGGCCACGAGCGGGACTCGTCCGTGGTGCAGACGCTGCTGCGCCAGCTCGCGACGGCGATCGGCCTGTACCTGCCCGAGGACCAGGCCGAGGCCGTGCGGGTCGCGGCGGCCGACCGTCTGTGGGGCCTCGTCGCGGAGGCCGAGGACGGCTCGGACAACCAGCTGCAGTTCGTCAAGGCGTTCGCCCTGCACGCGCGCACCACGGCGCAGCTGGACCGCCTGGCGGCCCTCGTGGACGGCACCCGCACCGTGCCCGGGCTGGACCTCACCACGGACCTGCGCTGGGAGCTGCTCACCGCGCTGGTGGCGGCCGGCCACGCCGGGGAGGCCGAGATCGCCGAGGCCGAGCGCGCCGACGCGACCGCCACGGGCGCGCTCGCCGCGATCCAGGCCCGGGCCGCCGTGCCGACGGCCGAGGCCAAGCGCGCGGCCTGGGACCGAGTGATGGCCGGCGAGCTGTCCAACACGGAGCAGCGCCAGGCCCTGATCGGGTTCGCGCGGGTCCACGACGCCGCGCTGATCGCGCCCTTCGCGGACTCCTATTTCGAAGGCGTCGAGGCGATGTGGGACTCCCGTTCTCACGAGATGGCCGAGACCGCCGCGACGCTGGGCTACCCGACCGCCCAGGTCACCCGGGAGATCGCCGACCGCGCCACCGCCCTGTCCGAGCGGCTGGCCGGCACCCGCGCGGGGCTGTCCCGCGTCCTCGCCGAGGGCCGGGACGAGACCGTCCGCGCCCTGGCCGCGCGCGAGCACGCGACGGCGCACGTGCATCAGGTCCACGCCGGGGCCTGAGCCGGACGGCGGCTGACGCCTCTGCCGGCGCTTGCGGGGCGGTGCTGCTGGTGGGTATTCCACGGAAGATGCCCTCCAGCACCTCCCCGGCCGCTGTCGGGGCGCGGGCTGGCTAGGCTGGAACCCATGAAGCACACCTTCTCCCTGCGCACCGAGTGGACGGGCGACCGCGGCTCGGGCACCTCCGGCGTCCGCGACTACGACCGCTCCGTGGTGATCCAGGACGCCGCTGTCGGCGAGATCCAGGCCTCGGCCGCCCGCCCCTTCCGCGGCGACGACTCGAAGTGGAACCCGGAGACCCTCCTGCTCGGCGCGCTCGCCGAATGCCACGTGCTCTCGTACCTCCACGTCGCGGCGACCTCCGGGGTCGTGGTCACGGGGATGACGTGCGGGGCCGAGGGCGAGCTCGAGGTGGACGGCGACGGCGCCGGGCGGTTCACCACGATCACGCTGCGGCCCGAGGTCACGCTGCAGGACGAGGCCGACCGGGAGCGGGCCGAGGCCCTCCACGCCGAGGCGCACCGGCTGTGCTTCATCGCGAACTCGCTCTCGACCCCGGTCACCGTCGAGCCGGTCCGCCCCGAGGCCCTGCCCACCGGCACGCCGACGCTGCCGGACCACTCCGCGCGCCTGGGCGCCCCCCTGGCGGTGCTGCGGCCGCGCGTCGCCAAGGGCCCGTCCCGCGTGACGGGCCTGGCGGAGCGTCCCACCGAGATCGAGCCGGTGATGCAGGAGGGCACCCCCGCCCCGGTGGACCAGGTGCGCGCCCGCGACGCCGCGGCGGGCCCCGCCGGCGCGACCCCGGGAGCCCCCGCCGCGCCCGGTCAGGCCACCAGCTTCTACGACGCCGTCGGCGGCCGCCCGACGTTCGACCGGCTGACCGCCGAGTTCTACGCCCGCGTGCGCGAGGACGAGATCCTCGCCCCGATGTATCCGCAGGACGACTTCGAGGGCGCCCAGCGCCGGCTGCTCATGTTCCTGGAGCAGTACTGGGGCGGACCGCGGACGTACTCCGAGGAGCGCGGCCACCCCCGCCTGCGCATGCGCCACGCCCCGTACCGGATCGATCCGGCCGCGCGCGACGCGTGGCTGCGGCACATGCGCGCCGCCGTCGACACGCTGGGCCTCTCCCCGCTGCACGAGGCCGAACTCTGGGACTACCTGGAGCGGGCCGCCCACTCCCTGCAGAACTCGGCCTGACCGGCCGCCCGGCTGCGATTTCGACGCGCCGGGCGCGGGCTCACACCGCCATGGCGGGGCGGCCCAGCACGAAGCCGCCGGGGGTGTCCAGGCGCGTCCACGGCCCCGCCGTGCTGAGCCGGGCGCGGCCGCCGGGCCGCAGGAAGCCCAGCGCGTGCGCGCCGAAGGCCATGCCGGCCGGGAACTGCAGCGCCTCGCCCCCGAGCAGGGGTCCCCACATCTGCGCCCGGACCCTGCGGACCAGCGCCTCCCCCGGGTTCTCGGGCAGGGCGTCCCGCACGGCGTCGGCGCCGCGCGTGGCCACCTCGGCCAGCTCCTCATCGGCGACCTCGGCCACGGGCGTCCAGCCGCCGCGGGGCGGGGTCAGCGCGGTCCAGGTGACGTGCTCGCGGCCCGGCGGCACGGCGAATGCCAGGTCGACGGGGTCCTGGCCGCGCATCCGCGCGGTGCGCTCGGTGACGGAGCCCAGGGCGACGACGGCGTCCAGGTCCGCCACGCCGTGGGCGGTCGCCAGGGGCACGGTGCGCAGCCCCAGGACGACGGGCACCCCGTCTCCGAGCCCGGCCGGCTGCAGCACGGAGACCCACTGGGCGAGCATCGGGGTGCGGGAGCGCCCCGCCTCAGGCACGACGTGCAAACGCATGCCCGTGTCGGCGACGCGCCGGGCGCGGCTGGCCAGCTGCTCGAGGTCCCGCACAGCGCGGTCGTCGACGAAGCGGAGGACGGGGGCGGCGGCGGGGTGCTCGGTCATGCAAGCATTGTCCCAGGTCCGTCGCGTCCCGGGCCGCCCCGCCGTCGCGGGTCCATCCATGTCGAAGGAGAGCCGTTCGTGCCGCAGCGCCATCCCCGTCCCCGCCCCGGTCACGCACCGGTCCGCCCGGCCTCGGCCCCGAAGGACCCCACCGAAACGCTGCGGGGGATCCTGGAGCTGACGCCGGCCGCGCCGGACCCGGTGACGGGTCAGGTCCGCTTCACGGGCACGACCCCCCGGCAGACGCACGGCCGGGTGTTCGGCGGCCAGGTGCTCGCCCAGGCGCTGGCGGCCGCCTCCCGCACGGTGCCGGCCGCCCGTTCCGCCCACTCGCTCCACGGCTACTTCATCCGCCCCGGGGACGCGCTGCAGCCCATCACGTTCACCGTCGAGACGCTGCGGGACGGCCGCTCCTTCTCCGTCCGCCGGGTGCTGGCCTCCCAGAACGAGAAGGCCATCCTCGCCCTGACCTGCTCCTTCCAGGAGCCCGCCGGCAGCGCGCTGGACCACCAGGTGGCCATGCCGGAGGGAGTGCCCCGGCCCGAGGACCTGCCCACGACGGCGGACGTGCTGGGCGCCATCAACCACCCCGTGGCCCAGGAGTGGGCCTGGTCCCGGCCGTTCGACATCCGCCACGTCACCCCGGCCATCTATGTGGAGCCGGCCGCCGAGACCGAGAACCGCAACATGGTGTGGATGAAGACCTTCACGCCCCTGGCGGACGACCCCGCGCTGCACCTGGCGGCGCTCACCTACGCCTCGGACTACACGCTCCTCGAGCCGATCCTGCGGCAGCACGGCGTCGCCTGGATCCAGCCCGGCATGTCCGTGGCCTCCCTCGACCACGCGATGTGGTTCCACCGGCCCGCCCGCGTCGACCAGTGGCTGCTCTACGTCCAGGACTCCCCCAGCGCCCAGGGCGCGCGCGGCCTCGGCACGGGCGCCGTGTTCACCGAGGACGGGACGCTCGTGGCCACGGTCGCCCAGGAGGGCATGATCCGCCTGCCCGAGGGGGCCGCCGCCCGGCGGGCGCGGGCCCGGGGCGCGGCCCAGCGCATGGCCCTGCGGACGGTGCTGCGCCGCAGCTGGCGGCGCTGACCCGGCGGTTCCGCAGGGGGTGAGGCTGCCGATCGGGCCCTGCCATGGGTGAGGCGGCTCGCCGTCCGCGCCGCGCGCACCGTTCGTCGTGGTCGACGTGGACCCCGCCCCGACACGACGACGGCCCGTCGCGATCACGTGATCGCGGCGGGCCGTCGTCGGCGCGGCGCCCGGGGGCGCGTCGGCTCAGTCGCGCGTGAGCTTGCGGTGCGTCATCCGGTGCGGGCGGGCGGCCTCGGGGCCGAGCCGATCGACCTTGTTGGCCTCGTAGGACTCGAAGTTGCCCTCGTACCAGTACCAGTTGGCCGGGTCCTCCGCGGTGCCCTCGTAGGCCAGCATGTGGGTGGCCACGCGGTCCAGGAACCAGCGGTCGTGCGAGACGACGACGGCGCAGCCCGGGAACTCGAGCAGCGCGTTCTCGAGGGAGGTCAGGGTCTCCACGTCGAGGTCGTTGGTGGGCTCGTCGAGGAGCAGCAGGTTGCCGCCCTCCTTGAGGGTCAGGGCCAGGTTCAGGCGGTTGCGCTCACCGCCGGAGAGCACGCCGGCCTTCTTCTGCTGGTCCGGGCCCTTGAAGCCGAACGCGGACACGTAGGCGCGCGAGGGCATCTCGACGTTGCCGACCTTGATGTAGTCCAGGCCGTCCGAGACGACCTCCCACAGCGACTTCTCGGGGTCGATGTTGGAGCGAGACTGGTCCACGTACGAGATCTTCACGGTCTCGCCGATCTTCAGCTCACCGCCGTCCAGGGGCTCGAGGCCGACGATGGTCTTGAACAGGGTGGTCTTGCCGACGCCGTTCGGGCCGATCACGCCGACGATGCCGTTGCGGGGCAGGGAGAAGGACAGGCCGTCGATGAGGACGCGGTCCCCGAAGCCCTTCTTCAGGTCCTTGGCCTCGATCACGACGGTGCCCAGCCGCGGGCCCGGCGGGATCTGGATCTCCTCGAAGTCCAGCTTGCGGGTCTTCTCGGCCTCGGCCGCCATCTCCTCGTAGCGGGCCAGGCGGGCCTTGGACTTCGCCTGGCGGCCCTTCGTGTTGGAGCGGACCCAGTCGAGCTCCTCGGCCAGGCGCTTGGCGAGCTTGGCGTCCTTCTTGCCCTGCACCTCGAGGCGGGCACGCTTGGTCTCCAGGTAGGTGGAGTAGTTGCCCTCGTACGGGTAGAGGCGGCCGCGGTCGACCTCCGCGATCCACTCCGCGACGTGGTCGAGGAAGTACCGGTCGTGGGTGACGGCGATGACGGCGCCCGGGTAGGAGGCCAGGTGCTGCTCGAGCCACAGCACGGACTCGGCGTCCAGGTGGTTGGTGGGCTCGTCGAGCAGGAGCAGGTCGGGCTTCTCCAGCAGCAGCTTGCACAGTGCGACGCGCCGCTTCTCGCCGCCGGAGAGGTTCGTGACCGGCTCGTCCCCCGGGGGCGTGCGCAGGGCGTCCATCGCCTGCTCGAGCTGGGAGTCGATGTCCCACGCGTCCGCGGCGTCGATGGCGGACTGCAGCTCGCCCATCTCCTCCATGAGGGCGTCGAAGTCCGCGTCCGGGTTCGCCATCTCCTCGGAGATCTGGTTGTAGCGCTGGATCTTGCCGTAGATCTCGCCGACGCCCTCCTGGACGTTCTCCAGCACGGTCTTGGACTCGTCCAGCTTGGGCTCCTGCATCAGGATGCCCACCGAGTAGCCGGGAGAGAGCCGCGCCTCGCCGTTCGAGGGCTCGTCCAGCCCGGCCATGATCTTCAGGATCGTCGACTTGCCGGCGCCGTTGGGGCCGACCATGCCGATCTTCGCCCCGGGGTAGAACGACATGGTGACGTCGTCCAGGATCAGTTTGTCGCCCACCTTCTTGCGGGCCTTGACCATCGTGTAGATGAATTCCGCCATGCGGCCCAGGCTAGTCGGTGGCCGCGGGATTCCACTCATCGTGCCGATCCCGCGACCACCGAGCCCGCTCCCCCTCCGTGCTCCGTGCCGCTTCGTGGTCAGGCGACGCCGGCCGCCGCCGGCTCGCGCTCGGGGGCGCCCGCGTCCGACTCGTCCGGGCCGGGCGAGGCCGGGGCGTCGCCACCCTGGAACCCGTCCGGCAGGCCCGCGCTGAACCCGTCGCCGACCGCGCCGGCCCGCCCGCCCGACGCGTCGTCGTCGCGCGGGGCCGACTCGGGGCGCGGCACGGCCGCGCGCTGGCTGCGCTGGAACGCCGCCGAGCCGAAGCCCAGGTCCAGCCCGACGGCGTCCGCCACCACGTCCACGGACGTGCCGGAGCGCTCACCCGAGGACCAGTCGCGGACCCGGAGTCGACCGGTGACGATCACGGGGTTGCCCTTCTTCACGGACTGGGCGGTGTTCGAGCCGAGCTGGCCGAACGCCGAGATGCTGTACCAGTTGGTGTGGGCGTCCACCCACTCGGCGGTCTCGCGGTCGAAGCGCCGCTCGGTGGTGGCCAGGCGGAAGCCGGTCACGGCGGCCCCCGATGCGGTGTGGCGGGTGGCGGGGTCCGTGGCCACGAAGCCGCGCACGGTGATGAGGTCCTGCATGGTGTGCCTCCTGGGCTGGGCCCCGGTGGGCGCCGGGGCGGGTCGTCGGCGCATCGGCTGATCCGCCATGGCCAGACAACCCCACCGCGGGGCACCCCGGCAGGATCGGGGCCGGTCTGGGGACGCGCGGAGGTCCCCGGGCGACTGTGCAGGAGCCGACGGCGCCGCGGCCGGCGGCCGTTAGACTGACACGGCCCAGCCCCAGTAGCTCAGCTGGACAGAGCAGCGGCCTTCTAATCCGCCGGTCGGGGGTTCGAATCCCTCCTGGGGCACCCAGACCAGGGGCGGAGCCGTCCGAGCACGCCCGACGACCGCCCGAAGGAGACCGTCCTGGACCGTCTGCGCTCCTGGCTCCGCGCCCCGCGACCCGCCGTCCCCGAGGTCCGTGTGACCCGTCGCGAGGGCGTCCAGCTGGCCGCCCTGCTCGTCGCGGCCGCGGCCCTGTACGTGACGCACTCCTTCCTGCGGTACGCCACCTACGAGGCCAAGGGCTACGACCTGGGCATCTTCGACCAGGTGGTGCGGCAGTACGCGCTGTTCAACGCCCCCCTCAGCTCCGTCAAGGGCGTGGACTTCCACATCCTCGGCGATCACTTCCACCCGATCCTCGCGCTGCTGGCCCCCTTCTACTGGGTGTGGCCGGACCCCCGCATGCTCGGCGTGGTCATGGCGCTGGCCCTCGCCGCGTCCGCCGTGCCGGTGTACCTGTTCGCCCGTCGTCGCACGGGACACGGGGTGGCCCTGGCCGCCGTCGCCGCCCTGCTGCTCTCCTGGCCCTTCCAGGCGATGGTGAACTGGGACTTCCACGAGGTCACCCTCGGCGTGCCGATCCTCGCCTGGCTCGTGTGGGCCCTGGACGGGCAGCGGGCGTGGCTCGCCACCGGCCTGGCGGCGCTGCTGCTCACGGTCCGAGAGGACATGGGCGTGACCCTGCTGGCCGTGGCCCTGGTGATGGCGATCCGGCGCTTCTGGCCGCAGGCCGCGGTCACCGCCGTGCTGGGTGTGCTCGGCTACTGGTTCGCCACGTCCGTGGTGATCCCCCACTACTCCCCCACCGGGGCGTTCGGCTACTGGCAGTTCACCGCCCTGGGCCCGGACATGCGCAGTTCGGTCCTGTTCCTGCTGACCCAACCGTGGAACGCCGTCGCGGTGCTGTTCGACCACCCGCTGAAGGTGGCCCTCTGGCTCCTGCACTTCGTCCCGCTGCTGTTCCTGCCGGTCCTGAGCCCGCTGACGCTGATGGCCCTGCCGATCCTGCTCTCGCGGCTGTTCAACGACCGCCTCAACGTGTGGGCCCCCGTGTACCAGTACGACGCGATCCTCGCCCCGCTGCTGCTCATGGCCGCGCTCGAGGCGGCCCACCGGCTGGCCGGACGCCGGGACACGCTGCGCCGGCTGCCCGCCGTCCTCGTCTCCGCGGCACTGGCCGCCGGTCTGATCGGCACCGCGTTCTTCCCGCAGGTGTACCCGCTGCACCGCACGATCGCCGGCGACATGACGATGACGCAGCACGCCCGCGACCTCGACCACGCGGTCGGGCTGATCCCGGACGGGGTGTGCGTCGAGGCCGCCGACAACGCCGTGCCGCACCTGACGGCCCGCACCCACGTCGGGCTGCACGGGGACATCGGCGACGAGCTGGCCACGTGGATGATCGTGGACACCTCGGTGCCCGAGCTCGGCGGCTGGGACCCCCTCACCCCGGAGCAGGCGCTGGCCCGCGCCGAGCGGCTCGGCTTCGAGCGGGTCTGGTCCGCGGGCGACGTCGTCGTCCTGCACCACCCGGACCGCGCGGTCTCGCCCACCTGCACGACGTACCTCGAGCACCGCTGAGCGGAACCCCACGGCGCCGGCGGACCCGCTCCGCCGTCAGCGGCCCGCGGACTCGCCGAGTGGCTGCAGGCCGAGTCCGGCCGGGGGCAGGAGCAGTCGGTCACGGGCACCGGTGAAGACGCCGGCGTGCGGGTCCTCGGCCACCCCCGGGGCGATCTCGGGGGCCCCCTGGTCGAGTGCGGTGCGGCGCACCGGGTCGCGGACGGGGTCCAGGATGTCCTTGACCACCGTGGTCATGAGCCACACGAGGGCGACGATGTGCGCCACGATCCCCGAGGCATACCAGGCGGTGATCCACCAGGCGCCGCCGGCGAACGCCCCGTCGGAGGTGATGCGCGCCGACTCCATCCACACCCCGCCCCAGTGGTAGACCTCCACGGCCTGCCAGATCCAGAACGCGCGCCACCGCGGCGTCGCGAGGACCACGAGCGGGATCAGCCACATCACGAACTGCGGCGAGTACACCTTCCCCCACAGGATGAAGGACGCCACGATCAGGAAGCACAGCTGGGCCATGCGCGGACGGTGCCGCGCCGCGAGGGCGAGGTAGGCGATCCCCACGCAGCACACCAGGAACAGGCCGTTCTGAAGCGTCGTGAACGTCTCCCCGGACCATCCTGTCCAGGCCAGCGCCAGCCAGGTCGAGGAGAAGGAGACCGCGCGGTCCCCCGAGAACGTGTAGAAGCGCGACCACTGGTCGAACGCCGTCAGCATGAACGGGAGGTTCACCGCGAGCCAGGCCGCGGCCCCGGCCAGGGCCGCCTTCACGAACCCGGCCCAGCGGCCCGTGCGCAGCGCCAGCACGAAGATCGCGCCGAAGAAGAACAGCGGGTAGAGCTTCGTGGCGGTGCCGAGCCCGATGAGCAGGCCGGCGAGGGTCGGACGGCCCGCCGTCCACGCCCACAGGGCCAGGGCGGCCAGCATCACGGCCCACAGGTCCCAGTTGAGCATCGAGGTCAGGATGATCCCCGGGGCCAGGGCCACGAGCAGGGCGTCCCGGGAGCGACCGCGCGCGGTGTACGCGGTCGCGACGACCAGCACGATCCAGCACAGCACCACGCCGATCGCGTTCACGTCGAAGTAGGTCACGGTGCGCTCGTGCAGGTCGCCGGAGGCGGGCACGAGCCACATGGTCACACCCGCGACCACGGCCAGCAACGCCGGGTACTCCATCCACTGCTCGGGCGGCAGCGGCGTGTAGAAGGGGAAGTGGCCGTCCGAGAGGCCCCGCGTGGGGAACAGCTGGGCGAAGTCCGAATAGCACATGTGCGCGTGCACGCCGGGGGCCGCCCAGCCGTTCACGCGGCACCACTGCTTGGTCAGCACGCCGACGGCGGCGGCCACCACGGTCAGGCCGACGAGCAGGCCGACCCAGCGGCCGCTCGGACGGGACGGGGCGGGACTGCGGGGGTG
>NZ_JABFAZ010000109.1:0-670 GCF_017168505.1 Micrococcus sp. KRD077
CTCGGAGTCGAGCTCATCTGCAGGCTGCTGCAGGTGGCTCCGAGCAGCTACTACGCCGCCAAGACCCGCGCCCCCTCGGCTCGCGCGGTGCGGGACGAGGAGCTGATCCCGCAGCTGGTCGAGCTCTAGGAGACGAACTACCGCGTCTACGGGGTCAGAAAGCTCTGGAAGACCGCGCGTCGCGCCGGGATCGACATCGGCCGAGATCAGACGGGCCGGCTCATGCGCGCCGCAGGGATTAAGGGCGCGACCAGGTCGAAGCGGGTGAAGACGACCCGGCCAGATCCGACCGCGGCGCGGCACCCGGACCTCGTGAAGCGGGAGTTCACCGCGCCTGCCCCGAACCGGCTCTGGGTCACCGACCTGGCGTTCGTGCCGACGTGGGCCGGCGTCGCGTACGTCTGCTTCATCGTCGACGCGTTCTCCCGGATGATCGTCGGGTGGCGGTGCGCGTCACACATGCGCACCGAGATGGTCCTCGACGCGATCGAGATGGCCCGCTGGTCCCGCGGCGCTCGCCACGAGGACCTGCGCTGCCACAGCTGTCAAGGGCCATTGAGTTCTGCCCATAGGCGGCCAGTGTTTCTTCCCGCTGGTGGCCATCAGAACTGCCCACTGGTGGCCAGCTGGTTTGCCCGTTTGGGTGGTGGTGCTGGCCACCGTGATGGGA
>NZ_JABFAZ010000110.1:0-5929 GCF_017168505.1 Micrococcus sp. KRD077
GGCCGCGACCGCCGAGCCGGCGCAGCAGGAGGCGGCCACCGATCTCCACGACACGTCCCCCGCGGAGGACGAGGACGAGAAGGACGCCGCCCCCGAGCAGCTGGCCTCGACCGACCCGCAGAAGCAGATCGACCTGGACGCCGCACACCTGCTGGAGCAGGCCACCACCCAGGCCCCGATGATCCTGATGCTCGGCGAGCTCAAGCTCGTCGGCGCCCAGGGCCAGGCCCCCGTCACCGCGGCCACCGGCGAGGTCTCGACGACCCAGACCGCCCGCTGCGTCGCCCTGGCCGCCTACCTGGCCCTGCACCCCGGCGCGAGCGCCGAGGCCGTCCACGCCGCGTTCTGGCCCACCCAGCGCTCCGACGGCAAGTCCGCCTCCAGCAACCGCAACAAGCTCACCGGCCAGACCCGCCGCCTGCTCGGCCAGGCCGCGGACGGCACCCCCTACCTGCCCGCCGTGGGCAGCGAGGGCTACCGCGTCCACGAGGACGTGCTCACCGACTGGCAGGTCGTGCAGTCCCTGATCGGCGATGACCCCGTGAAGGCCTCCACCCCCGCCCTGGTCGCCGCCATGCGTCTGGTGAGGGGAGTGCCCTTCGAGCACGCCAAGGCCTCCAACGTCGCCTGGACCGAGACCCTGGTCCAGGAGATGGTCCAGACCATCTGCGACGCCGCCCACGAGCTCGTGGCCCGCTCCCTGGCCGCCGGCCACCGCGAGCACGCCCAGCTGGCCGCCCGCGTCGGCCGCGCGATCGACCCCGCCAACGAGGCCGCCTGGCGCGACGCTCTGGTCACCGAGGCCGCCGCCGGCAACCACACCGAGGTCACCCGCCTGATCGAGAAGCTCTACTCCTACCTCGAGTCCTTCGAGGAGGACCTCGAGCCCGAGGTGGAGACCACCGCCCTGATCGAGGAGCTGCGGGCCCATGGCTACCGTGTCGCCTGATCTCCACGACACGTCCCCCGCGGCCACCGACCCCGCGCCGGCGCCCTACACGGTGCCGCCGCGGACGGTGCGCACCCTGATCGGCCCCGGCGGGGCCCTGGCTGCCCTGCTGGGCATCGCCGGCGCCGCGGTCGCCGGGCTGCCCGTGCTCATGGTCCACGCCGCGCTCGCCCTGATCGCCCTGGCCTGCCTGGGCATCTACATGGCGCGCGTGGACCGGGCCCACCGGCTCATCCCGAACTGGGCCGTGGCCGCCCTGGGCGCCATCAACCTCGGCGCCGCGGTGGGGCTGCTGGTCACCGGATACGGCGCCTGGGCCCTCCAGGGGCTGGTGGTCACCGTGATCGCCGCCGTCGTGCTGATGGTGATGCACCTGATCGGCGGCACCGGCATGGGCGACGTCAAGCTCGTCACCGTGGCCGCCCTGGCCATCGGTGTCCACGGCCCCGGTGCCTGGGTGCTGGCCATCCTGGCCAGCTACGTGCTCGCCGCCCTGTTCGGCGCGGTCCCGGCCCTGCTGCGCGGCCAGCGCAAGACCCGCGTGCCCATGGCCCCGTACCTCGTCGCCGGGCACGTGCTCGCCTTGCTCGCCGTCCTGGGCTACCTGGCATCCTGACCAGGTGCCCCGCACCTTCTCCGCCCGCGACCGCCGTGCGCTGACCGGCCTGCTCACCGCCGGGCTCAAGCACGCCCAGCTCGACGACCTCACCGCGGCCCACCCTGTTCCCGGCGACCCCGGCCACGACTCCGGCAAGGCCGGTCGCGTGGGCCTGATCGTGGCCACCTGGCTCGCCAGCGGCGACCACACCGGACTCACCAGCGCCCTCGAGCTGCTCGAGACCGCCAAGCTGCCCCCGGCCCGCCACGCCGACCTCGCCCGCCTGCAACGGAAGGCCGGCCTGGACTCCACGCCACAACCCACGCCAGAAGCCGAGCCAGAAGGCACCCTCGCCGCGGATGGTGCGACGGAGTCGCCGCTGCCGGCCGCGCCGGCCGAGGAAGCGGCGCCGCCCGCATCTCCGCGACACGTCCCCCTGGTCCTCCTCCAGGACCTAGCCGAGGACCACCCCGCGGTCCAGGCCCTGCTGGCCGCCGGCCTCGAGGTCGGGCACCTCGAGCACACCTCGACGATCCCCGCCGACGCGTTGCTGCTGCACCCGGCGCATGAAAGCTGACCCCGGAACGGGGAGGGACATCAGCGCCGGATGCCGGCCTTATGGGAAGTGAGGGCCGGCCACGGCCCCGGCCATCTCCGACCGAGGAGCACCCATGTACACGATCTACACCAGCCCCGGCTGCGGCCCCTGCATGACCGTGAAGGCCCACCTGCGCGCCCACAAGATCCCGCACACCCTCGTCGACGTCTCCCAGGACCCCGCGGCCGTCGAGAAGCTGCGCAAGATGGGCTACTCCAGCGCGCCGGTCACCGTGGACGAGGCAACCGGGGAGCACTGGCACGGATACCTCCCCGACCGCTACGCCTCCCCGGCCCCGGAGGCCGCGCCGGCCGCCGACGTGCAGGCCACGATCGACGTGGGCCCCGTCGAGGCCGGCGAGCACGTGCTCTGGGACCCCCGCCAGGGTCACCTGCTGATCATCGGCGACCGCGACAGCGGCAAGAGCGTGATCCAGCGCGGGATCATGGAGACCGCGGTCTCCGTGGGCTGGCAGGCCTGGGGCCTGGGCCTGCCCGGGGAGCTGGACAAGGTCGAGGACCATCGGTATGCGCAGGTGGTCACCGCCGACGTCAGCGACCAGCTCGAGCGAATCCGTGCCGCCAGCGAGCTGATGCGCGAGCGCTACCACCTGGTGGAGGTCGCCTCCCTCGCCAAGGAGCACCCCGAGCCCTTCCAGCCCATCGTGCTCGTCCTGGACGACTACGCCCATCTGCGCCAGCGCTGGGCCGACCTCGCCCCGGCCGGGGAACACGAGGCTGACGTCGCCGAGAACCTCCTGCTGGGCATCCACCGCCTGGGCCGCTCCGTCGGCATCCACCTGTCCGTCTCCTGCCGCGGCATCGCCCACCACCTGGGCCAGATCATGGCCGCCGGCTCCACCGTGGTGCACACCTCGCTCTGGCGCAGCTCCCTGGAGACGGAGATGGCCCATGCCAGGTGACCGTCGCCGCCTGGCCCGCCACCGCAGCCGCCACTGCGGCGCCCACACCCTGGCCGCCGAGCTCGCCCTGCTGGCCCACGCCGGCCAACCGACCCCGGACGGCGACACCGACGATCTCCACGACACGTCCCCGCCTGCGGTGCTGCCCGGCCAGCTCGACGCGCTGGACCTGCTCCCTACCGAGGAGGCTTAGCGCAATGTAGGGTTGCCCTAACTGTCAGATCGACCGGAGGTCCCCATGGCCTACTCCAACCGCGAGCGTCCCGGAGGGCGCGCTGGCCTGCGCGACAACACCCCCACCACGTTCCGCCCCGTGGCCTACCGCAACCTCGCCGCCCGCAAGAACCTGTGGGCGGACTACACCACGGGCCGGGGCGTGTTGGACAACGGGCAGGCGGTGCCGCCGAAGATCGGCCCCCGTCGGAAGAACCCGAACCTCACCGACATGCTCGACACTGCGGCCGCCGTCGGTGTGGACCGGATCTTCTTCACGGGCAAGACCCCGGTGGCCACGCCGGGCAAGCGCCACTGGCTGCTGGTGCAGACTCCCGGCTGGATCGACGGAGGACACAACCTCGGCTCCCCGGCCACCGGCCGTTTCGAGCACCGCCAGACCGGCAAGCGCATGCTGGTGCAGTTCGTCTCCGGGTGGTTCGGCGACGCCCCGCTGAGCCCGGATCAGGCCCGCCTGGCCTGGCAGGCCACCGAAGGCATCATCGGTGCGCACTTCCGCGGAGCCAAGCTCATGGACAGCCCCACCGCCACCGGCGCCAACCTCTGGGCCCTGACCCTGCCGAAGAACCTCGAGCCGTACCCGCTGACCGAGGACATCGCCGAGGAGCTGCACCGCACCTCCGGCCAGCACCACGTCGAGCACCTCGTGGCCGGATCCTCCTCGGACACTCACCCGGACTGCATCCCCCTGCACGACCCGGCGAAGACCCCCAAGATCGACGGCTTCGCCTACGTCGACGGCCGCTTCATGTACGGAGCCATGTGCAGTGAGCTGGGCATCGGCCCCGGGTACCGGCTGCGCCGCGACGACACCGCGGACATGCTCCGGGAGAACCCCTACGCCCGCGCTCGCGTGCACGTGCAGTTCAAGGTCCCCGACACCTGGGACCACATCGGCCTGATCGGCGTCCAGCACGAGAAGGCTTCCGAGGGCTGGTACTGGCCCAACCGCCCCGGCGCCACCGGGAGCGCCTGGATCGACGCCGCCGAGTTCTTCGTCGCCGCCCGCCACGGCTGGCAGCTGGACCCCATCGAGTCCGTCGCGTTCACCACCGATGTCCCCGGCGCCCGCGACCGCGACCGGCGCGTGCGTGCACGCCCGCTGGACACCTGGAAGGACAACCTGGTCAAGGCTCGCGCCGCCGTCGCCGGCGACCCGCTGATGGACGAGATCATCAAGACCGCCGTCTCCGCGGCACTGCGTTCGATCCTGATCAACACGATCGGCAACTTCGCGGCCCGCGGGCGCGTGCAGACCCACATCACCTTCGACCCCAAGGAGGTCCCGGCCAACGCCCCCGACGTCAAGCAGCACGGCAAGGCCTTCATCTGGACCACCAAGCCGCGCTTCGACGGCCAGGCTCAGCGCTACTACCACCCCGAGTTCGCCGTGCAGGTCTGGGGCCGGGCCCGGGCGCGCATGCTCTCCGGACCCATGGCCGGTGGCCTCCAGGGCGGGGCCCTGCACGTGCCGGCCCACACCCTGCTGGGCGTGCGCGGCGACGCGATCTACACCACCGAGGTCCCCGCTTGGTCCCTGACCGAGGAGCGTGGCGGCGGCGATGACGGCCGGGTGGGACGCATGCGCCTCCAGGGCTACGTCCCCGGACCGCTGAAGATTCCCGCCGACGAGACCGCCCGCAACAGGCTGCGTGCCAAGGCCGCGCGCCTGGGCGTGGACGCCGCCTACTCCGAATACGAGATGCAGGCCGCCCCCGTCGACGGGACGGACTACCTGCCCGGCGACGACGAGCAGGAGGCCGACGGTGAGTGACCCGGCACAGCTGAGCCCCGCCGAGCTCGTCACCCGGGTGCGCTCGGCCTACGGACTCACCTGGGCCGAACTCGGCGCGGCCATGAACCGCTCCCCGCGCATGATGCAGAAGATCGCCCGCGGGGAGACCTCGGGCGAGTCCTACCGGGACGCGCTGACCGAGCTACACGAGACCGGCGCCGTCTCCAAGGCACCCCGACGTCGGCGCAACGCCGCCGGCAAGATCGTGCCCGTGCGAGCCAAGCGAGGTGCCAAGAAGCCCACCGTGGTCCCCAAGGACACCCGGCGCGGGCCCTCCCTGACCCGCCACTCCACCACGACCACCCACCTGCCCGACGGCAACCGCATCGTGCGGATCCAGCTGCCCAAGACCGTCGGATCGCCCGAGCGCGGGGCCGGCCTGCACGCGGCCCGCATGTCCATCGTCAACGTCGCCCGCGGCGCCCGCCACCAGGACAAGCGCGTGCACATCCGCGCCACCGTGGACATCGGCGGCGGCCGCACCCGCACCTTCGACGTCGGCTCCAAGGGCGGCTACCTGGCCGCCGACGTCGTCTCCGACGTGCGCGACCGCAACGGCGGGGACATGGGCGGCTGGATCGCCTCCCAGATGGGCGACCGCTACGCCCGCGACGCCGTCACGCAGGGCCAGCTGGTGGGGCTGTCCGTGACCAGCTTCAACGCCGTGCGCTCCAAGGAGGAGCGCGTGGCCCAGGACGAGGCCGGCGCCCGCCGGTGGGGACGACGAGGAGGACGCACCCGATGGGGATGAATCAGCACGAGAAGCCGGCCCCGCCGGCACGCCGGTGGGGCGAGGCCCTGGACCCCCACGCCCACCAGGGCCCCTACCGGCC
>NZ_JABFAZ010000111.1:0-582 GCF_017168505.1 Micrococcus sp. KRD077
GGGTTCAGGATGGACTCGGGCAGATGGAAGGGGGGCTGGTGGGTGCTGACGGCCTCGGCGGGGTCCTGGCGCATCATGCCGTGGGCCCAGCCGCTGAGGTCCCATCCGAGGTAGCCGGGGCGGCCGCCGGCGAGCAGGCGCAGGGGACCGAGGCGGCGGTGACGGTGGGCGGTGCGGGTCAGCTCGGCGAGGACTCCGGCGGGGACGTGGGTGTCCAGGCATCGGCAGGTGATCAGCACGTCCGGGTCGATCAGCGCGGGGTCCACCACGGGCGGGCGGACGGTGGCGGCGATGTTGGGTAGGCGCAGGGTCGAGTCGGCCAGGTGGAGGTAGACCAGATCGTCGTCGGCCTCCACGGCCACCGGGTGCAGGGTGCGCTCGGGCAGGGCGCGCAGGGTCTTGATGAGGTGGTGGGCCTGGTCGGCGCGCAGCATGGCCCCAGACTCGAGGGGGCCGGTGCTGACGTCGAGGGCGCGGGCGCCGGCGCGGGAGGTGTGGGTGCCATCGGAGCCGGTCAGCTCCAGGCACTGCTGGCGGGCGCGCAGGATCACCGCGGGCGTCGGGGTGCCGGGGGTGTGGGTG
>NZ_JABFAZ010000112.1:0-426 GCF_017168505.1 Micrococcus sp. KRD077
CATCAGGCGTACCACTAATTAATGCTTCAGCTTTTGCTACTGCTTGATTATATGCATTTTGCTTGTCAGGATCTGCATTGACAAAGTTACCATCAGCTTTTGTTTGTTCTTTATCTGCAATGCCTTGTTTTAATTGTGTCATCGCATTGTTTAACTCTTGTGCTGTTTGTTTAACATTGTTTACACCAGCTACAGTAGTTGCATTTTGAACTTGTTGTTTTAATGCATTTTTCTGTGCTTGGTTAAGGTCATTAGAGCTATTAATTAATGCTGTTGCTTCGTCTTTTGCATGTTGAACGTTGGCATTACCACTTAATGCTTGTTTTGCTGCATTTACTTGTTGGATTGCTTGTTCAACTTCAGTTTGTGTTGCATTGCCACCATTAGCTTTTGAAATAATGTTTTCAGCATTTGTAACAGCTGTGT
>NZ_JABFAZ010000113.1:0-781 GCF_017168505.1 Micrococcus sp. KRD077
TGGGCTGACCCCGTTTCGTAGGTCCAGTCGTTATGAGAGTCGTCCTGTTGCCCGCGGTCGCGGGCAGGGAGACTGGTCAGATCATGACGAACAGCAGGAAGCGTCACACCCCCGAGCAGGTCGTCCGTAAGCTCGGGCAGGCCGACAGGATGCTCGCCGATGGTCAGGACGTCGCGGCGGTGTGCCGGGAGCTCGGGGTGTCCGAGCAGACGTACTACCGGTGGCGGAACCAGTACGGCGGCCTCAAGGCCGAGGACGCAAAGCGCCTGAAGGAGCTGGAGAAGCAGAACGCGACCCTGAAGCGTCTGCTCGCGGAAGCGGAGCTGGAGAAGGCCGCGCTCAAGGAGCTGGCTGAGGGAAACTTCTAAGCCCGGACAGGCGCCGCGCCGCCGTCGATCACCTCAAGGGCAAGTTGCGGGTGAGCGAACGGATGGCGTGCCGTCTGGTCGGGCTGAGCCGCTCCGCGTACCGGCGACCGCTCAAGGGCGACACGGTCGCGGACCCGGATCGGGCGCTCAGGGAGTGGCTGCGCGCCTGGGCGAAGGACCATCCCCGCTACGGGTATCGGCGGGCGTATCACGACGCCCGCGCCGAGGGGTGGGTGGTGAACCACAAGAAGATCCAACGCCTGTGGCGTGACGAAGGGCTCCGGGTCCCGCAGCGGCGTCGACGCAAGCGCGTCGGGTCCTCGACCGTCGACGCGCCGACGGCGGACGCGCCGAACGTGGTGTGGGCGGTGGACTTCCAGTTCGACGCCGACGAGCACGGACGACCGATCAAG
>NZ_JABFAZ010000114.1:0-1709 GCF_017168505.1 Micrococcus sp. KRD077
CCTACCACCGCCGCCGCCGGCAGGTGCGCCTGGGCCGATTGACGCCGGTCGAGTACGAGTTGATCATGGACCACACGCCCGCAGACCCGGCGTGAAGACGACTGTCACCTACACGTGCACCAGTCCCCTCCATGGACTTGCTCTGGATGATGTCCAGCCGGTGCTGAACGTGGACCAGACGTGTTGAAGCCTCGGTGATCTGCCGCTGCAGGGCGTCTACCTGGTGAGTGAGGAGCACTTCCAGAGTGGACTGCTCGATCCGCGGATCGAGCAACTGCCCGATCTCGGCCAAGCCGAACCCGAGCGCGCGCAGTTCCATAATGGCTCGCACGCGCCCCAGCTGGCTGTCCTGGTAGCGCCGATATCCGGTCACTGGGTCGGTAGTAGCTGGGGTCAGCAACCCCTCGCCTTCCCAGTGCCGCAGCATGCGACGCGAGACACCCGTGCTATGCGCGATCTCTCCGATACTCAACATGTCGACCCCCACCAGACCGCATCACACAGTGTCAAGGTCAATGTTCCCAGAGAACGTCGTTCTACCAACGTCTCCGGTCAGTACAGCTAGCGACCATCCTTTAGCAACACGCCCTAAGTCGAACTGCGTATCTGCCGCTTCCAAGATCTGTGCCCACTCCCCGTGCGTTGGGTGGTGACCCATCCCGGCGACCTCGAACAGTGCGCTTGCCGGGGCGGCATCGGCGAGTCTGCGCCCCTGATCAGGTGGCGTCATGGTGTCTTCTGTTCCGACCACGACCAGCAGCGGATGGCTCAGCCGATCCGCGTGATTCAGCGGGGAAGAGTCCTGCCACTGCCGCGGCTGCAGGGTCTTTTCCAGATACCGACGGGCCCCGCCGAAAGCCGTGTCCCGCGCGAAGGAGCGCAGTTCAGCTGGGGCGTTGACCAGCACTACGCCGTCGAGGGCCCCGGCAGGCTGATCCGCCGCGGCCAGGGCTGCCATCAGCCCTCCCATGGAGAACCCCACCAGTACGATGCCTGCCACGTCCGGCTGCCTGCGGATCCAGGCCAGGACTCGTGAGATGTCGAGGGAGGCGCTGAGCCCGTAGTCGTCGACGCCGGTGGAACCGTGCCAGCCGCGCAGGGAGATGCTCACCGCGTGCCGTCCACGCTCGAGCACCTGGTGTGCGACCGGGGCCATGGTCGAAGCGTCCTCACCCCACCCGTGCAGCAACAGGATTGCTGGCGCCTGCCGGTCACGCCACCAGGCGTACCCGCCCAGCTGCACGTCCTCGAACTCCAGCAGCACCGGGACCGCGCCGGGAAGACGGGGCAACAGCGTGGCGCCGATTGGGTGAGGGGTCAGCGGGCTCTCCATGAACCCATGGCAGTCCCGTGGTGCGCGCACGTCAAGATCCCCAGTGGAGTGCTCGGGTGGCGAGCAGAGCATGAACCCCTGTCCGATGACACCGACTGTGTCAAGACCTCAGGCCCCCAAACCGGTATGCAGCATATTCGAGCGTTTGTGCAATCTTCGCTACATCTCGACATGGGGCGATCACGAACCCGTTCGTCAAGCTCCACTGCTCCATTGCGGGTATGCAGCATATTCGCGCGTTTGTGCAAAGGTCAAGTCCCTGGAAGTGGTGTAACCGTCTTCGAGGCGGTGGGGGCTTGAGTCGGTCAGGTCTCCAAGGTCGGCATCACCTCCGTGCCCAGGATGGTCGTGGATGTCGTGTCCGCATCCAGACCTG
>NZ_JABFAZ010000115.1:0-1395 GCF_017168505.1 Micrococcus sp. KRD077
GTCCTCGGGCTCGGTCGGCACGGCGGCCGCCGCGGCCTGGTCCTGGCTCTCCTCGTCCTCGTCCTCGTCCATGGTGTCGTGCGGGGCGGGCGCAGGGGTCGGGGTGTGGCGGGCGGCCTGGGCGGCGAGCACGTCCTCCTCGTTCTCCTCGGCCGGATCGGTCTCGTCCTCGGCGGTCTCAGCGGCGGAGACCGCAGGCTCGGGGGTCAGGGGCAGGTCCTGGGTGTTCTCCTCCTCGTGGAGCATCTCCTCGAGATCGGCCACCGCGCTGAGGTGGGGGCGCTCGTCCAGGACGGTGTTGATGTCGATCGTGGCGGTCGTCCCACGGCCGGTGGAGCGGGGGTCCTCCAGGGCGGTGGCCAGCAGCTCCTTGATCCGCTCGCCCTCCTCGGGGGTGATCTTCTGCGGGCGCAGGTGCTGATTGACCGGGAGCAGGTCGGCGTGGTCCTCGTCCTCGAGGTTCAGGATCCAGTCGGAGGCCAGGGGGTTGGCGGTGGTGACCGCGGCGATGCCCAGCCGCGGGATGGCGCCGGCCAGGTCGGTGAGGCGACGAGCCTGGGCGGGGGTGGGCTCCAGGCCCAGCAGGACGATCTCGGGGCCGAAGGCCTCTTCCTGGTTGGCGGCGCGGGCCTGGTCGAGGGTGGCGGCGTCCTGCTCGTCGAGGGCGCGGCGGATGTCCTTGGCCTTGCCGTCGAGCTGGCCGATCAGCTGGTCCAGGTCGTCGATCTGGCGGACGCGGCCGTCGCTGACGACCTTGGCCAGGCCGTCGGCGACTCCGACGAGCGTGATGGTGACGTTCTCGGACCAGCTGGAGGTGGCCAGCTCCACGGCCATGGCATCGAGGACCTGGGTGGTCAGCTGGGGGTCGCCGTCGATGCCGAGGGTGCCCAGGCGCTCGAGGTCGAGCAGGACCTGGGAGCGAGTGTCGTCCTGGCCGACGGTGACCAGCGAGGGGTAGGGGGCAGCGGGCAGGTCGGGGTCGATGTCGATGGAGCCGGAGGCCAGCGTCCAGACGACGCCGTCGTCGGTCTCGGCCACGAAGGGCTCGGGCAGCTGCGCGGGGGCCATGAGGTAGAGGGCGATCTGCTCGGGCGAGACGCGCACGAGGAACAGCTCAGGCAGGTCCTGGCCGTTCTCGTGGGCCCAGCGGGCCAGCCAGCGCTGGACGACGTCGAGCTCCTCAGCCTGCTCGGGCTCGGCGACCACGCGCAGCTGGGTCTCCAGCTGCGCGGTCTGCTCCTCGGGCATGGGGACGGACTGGCCGGGCTGACGGCGGCGGCGCTGGAGCTGGCGGCGCAGGCCGACGATGCCCAGCAGTCCGGCCGCGGCGAAGGCGCCGATGCCGCCGATGGTGGCCCATGCGGGGACCTCCTCCGGGGCAGCCTGCTCCTGGTG
>NZ_JABFAZ010000116.1:0-972 GCF_017168505.1 Micrococcus sp. KRD077
CTGCGACCCGGCATCGCTGTGCGCGATCAGCTCGCCGGGCTGCACAGGGTGCCCGTGCCGGTCACGGTCCCACAACGCGATCCGCAGCGGGGTCAGGACCAGCGGGGTCGTCTTGGCCGTCGCGGCATGCCAGGCGAGGATTCTCTGCGAGTAGCAGTCCAGCACGAACGCGACGTATACGAAGCCCGCCCACGTGCGCACATAGGTGAAGTCCGCGACCCACTTCGTGTTCGGCGCGGCCGCGGTGAAGTCTCGATTGAGCAGGTCACCGGCACGGCAGCCGTCCTTGGCCGGGACGGTGGTGCGCACTGGCCTGCCTCGACGCACACCGTTCATCCCCGCAACCCGCATGAGCCGGTCCACACGACCGGCGCCGACCTGGTGACCTTCTCGACGCAGCCACGCGGTCATCTTCCGACGCCCGTACAGCCCTTCCGGGGTGCCGACAAGGTCGTGCAGGACGTTGAGCAGGACCGCGTCGGACGTGTCACGAGCCGACGCGCTGCGGCGGCGCCACGCCCGGTAGGTGCGTGCGGCGATCTGACAGCCCTCCTGACGGAGCACCCTGCAGATCGACTCGACCGCATGCCCCTTGGCGCGCATCTGATCGATGAATCCCATGATCATCGGTTGCGGGGGTCGAGCTCCCCCGCGAAGAAAATCGAGGCCTTGCGCAGGATCTCGTTGTCCTCCCGCAATCGCTTGACCTCGCCGCGCAGGCGCTTGAGCTCGGCCAGGTCATCGCTGGTCGGCCCGTCCTTGAGGCCGGCGTCGACGCGGTGCTGACAGACCCAGCGGCGCAAGGTCTCGCGCCCCACGTCGACCTTCGGCGACACCAAAGCCACGGCCTTCGTGACTGACCCGGCTTCCTCGACACGGTCCAGGACCATCCGCACCGCGCGGTCCTTCACCTCGGGATCGAACTTCTTCGGCATGAACAACATCCTCTCGAACTCGAAAGGAAGCGGCATC
>NZ_JABFAZ010000012.1:0-7609 GCF_017168505.1 Micrococcus sp. KRD077
GTGCCCGCGCTGGTCAAGGCCGCGCTCGAGCGGGGCCTGCAGGCCGAGCTGACCAGCCATCTGGGCTACGAGAAGGGCTCGAGCGAGGCGCCGAAGCACGCCAACTCCCGCAACGGGACCACCCCGAGGGCGTGTCAACTTGTCTGTGTAAGCGGGGTGGTCACAGGTAGGGGTTGATCCGGTCGGGGTAGGCCGCGGCGAGCTGGGCGAGGGCCTGCTTCCAGTTCGTGACGGCCTGGCCTTCGACGAGCCGGCCCTGGGCTTTGCGCTGGCCGGCGGGTTTGCCCCGGTCCCGAGCGCGTTCGGCGGCGCGTTTGTCTTCGATGTTGCAGATCGCCAGCCAGAGCAGCTTCACCGCCGCCTCGGCCTTCGACGAGCCGGCCCTGGGCTTTGCGCTGGCCGGCGGGTTTGCCCCGGTCCCGAGCGCGTTCGGCGGCGCGTTTGTCTTCGATGTTGCAGATCGCCAGCCAGAGCAGCTTCACCGCCGCCTCGGTCGAGGGGAAGTGGCCGCGGTTCTTGGTCACCTTCCGTAGCTGGAAGTTCAGCGACTCGATGCTGTTGGTCGTGTAGATGACCTTGCGGAGCATGGGTGGGAACTGCAGGAACGGGATGAACCGCTCCCAGGAGTTCGCCCAGGTCGCGGCTGCAGACGGGTACTTCGTGCCGAGCTCGGAGGCCTCGAACTCGGCCAGCGCCTTCCTCGCGGTCTCTTCGTTGGGGGCGGTGTAGATCGGCTTCAGCGCGGCGGCGACCTTCTTGCGGTCCTGGTAGGCCACGAACCGCATCGCGGCCCGGATCAGGTGAACCACGCAGGTCTGGACCATCGAGTCCGGCCACGTCGCCTCGATCGCCTCCGGCAGGCCCTTGAGCCCGTCGCAGCACACGATCAGCACGTCCTGCACGCCCCGGTTGGCGAGATCGGCGCAGACGTGGGCCCAGAACGCCGAGCCCTCGGTGTCCTGGACCCAGATCCCCAGCACGTGCTTGATGCCCTCGAGGTCCACGCCGACGGCGATGTAGGCGGCACGGTTGAGGACCTGGCTGTTCTCTCGGATCTTGATCCGGATTGCGTCGAGATAGATCACCGGATAGAACTCCTCCAGCGGCCGCGACTGCCACGCCAGGACCTCTTCGCTCACGGCGTCGGTGATGTTGGAGATCGTCTCGTGCGACAGGTCCGTGCCGATCGTGGAGGCCAGGTGGTGCTGGATGTCCCGGATCGTCATTCCGCCGGCATAGAGGCTGATGATCATGTCATCCAGGCCCCCGAGGCGCCGCTGGCCCTTGGGCACCAGGCGCGGGGTGAACGACCCGCCCCGGTCTCGCGGGACGTCCAGCTCGATCGGCCCGACCTCGGACTCCACGGTCTTCGGGGTGGGCGTGAGGCCCTGCAGGTGTGGGTGAACCACTACAACTACCATCGGCCTCATACCTCCTGCGGGGACGCCCCGCCAACCTCGTTGGCCCCGGCACGAGTCAACAACGTCATGACCTCTTACACCTAGCAGCAGCGCTCGGCGTCTCACAGAGCGGCATCTCACACCGGCTTCGCGCGCGGGTGGCCTTTACGTTGGAGGAGCTGGCCACCATCGCGGAGGTCTTCGACATCACGCTCGCGGAGCTGCTCGGCCCGGTCATCCTCCAGGCACGAAGAAGCCCCCACACCGACATGGTCGGTGCAGGGGCCTCTGCTCGGCTCCCCCGGTTGGATTCGAACCAACAACCCTTCGATTAACAGTCGAATGCTCTGCCGTTGAGCTACGGGGGAATGTGCCGCGAACCGCCGGAGCCGTTCGGACAACGGATGGAACTCTACCAGAGCCCCCGCCCGCGTGCCACCCGGCCGCGGGGCGCCGTCGTCGCCCTGCCCGCCCCCGGGGACCGGCGGCCCTTGCCAGGCACGGCTCCGGCAGGCCTACCGTGCGAGGACATCCCCAGAATCATCAGGAACGGACCCGAAGGAGAGACGTGTCCATGACCATCACGACCCTCACGCGTAAGACCGCCCTGACCGGCACGGGCGTGCTGGCCGCGCTCGCCCTCGCGGCTTGCGGCACCACGGCCGACAACGGCGACGACGGCTCCGTCTCGCCGGAGGTCGACGCCTCCTCGGCAGTGGCGAGCACCCCCGCCACGGACGACGCCTCGACCACGTCGGCCTCGGCGTCGTCGTCGGCCTCGTCGACGTCGGCGTCGTCGACGGCCGCCGCGGCCAGCAGCGGCTCGGGCACCGGCCAGGCCGACGACCCCGCCTACGCGGTGATCGACGCGGTCCTGGAGAAGCACGGCGACGGCATCATCGTCGAGGTGGACGCCAACGATGACGACACGACCTGGGAGGTCGACGTCGTGGTGGGCGAGGAGGTGAAGGAGCTGGACGTCACCGCCGACGGCGACATCACCGAGACCGACCGCGAGTCGGATCTCGAGGACGTCCAGAAGGCGAAGGACGCCGAGGTCACCGCCCAGCAGGCACTCGACACCGCCCGGGAGGGCCGTGACGGGGTGACCCTGGACGAGATGGACCTGGAGGACGACAACGGCACCCTCCAGTGGGAGGTCGGGTTCGATCGCGAGGACGGCTCCGACGGCCCCGAGGTCGAGATCGACGCCACGTCCGGCGAGGTGCTCACGGTCGACGAGCGCTGACGCCGCGCGGCCGACGGACCGCCGTTTCCCGAACGAAACGCCCCTGAAGCCGCCGTTTCCCGAACGAAAACGGGTGGGGGTCAGTCGTCGGCACGGAGGGCCCGGCGGCGCGCCTCCAGTTCCATGAGCTCGCTGTTGAGGCGGGTGAACTCGGCGGGGTCGCCCTCGGGGCCGAGCCGCTGCAGTCGCCCGAGCAGCTCCTCCTTGCGGTGCACGATCTGCAGGGCGAACAGGCGGTTCATGATGTCCCGGCAGTACCGGTCCACATCCTCGGGAGTGCGGGCGGGCAGGTCGCGGACGGCCAGCTCGGAGACGACGCCGGCCACCTCCTGGGGCACCGCGTCCCGCACGGCGTCGACCCAGCGCTGCGGCGTCGCCCCCGCCGACCCGGCCATCTTCACGCCCTGGTGGACGGCGGCGTACTGCGGGACCGTGAAGCGGGCGGCGTA
Organism: Micrococcus sp. KRD077; assembly: GCF_017168505.1. Taxonomy (NCBI): domain Bacteria; kingdom Bacillati; phylum Actinomycetota; class Actinomycetes; order Micrococcales; family Micrococcaceae; genus Micrococcus; species Micrococcus sp. KRD077. The sequence continues at coordinate 3,099 of NZ_JABFAZ010000012.1, forward strand.
CAGCGCGGTCCACTGCTCCGCGGAGAGCAGGGTCGGATGCTGCAGCACCACCTCGAGGGACTCCCGCTCCCGACGGGCGACGGGGTCGCGCGGATCCACCGGCACCACGATCCGCGGCGCCGGGGCGGCAGCCTCCCCGTGGCGGCCCTGGGGCCCGATCGCCTGCCCGTCGTCCGCCGGGGCCGGCCGCGCCTCGGGCTCGGGCCCCCGCCGCGGTGCGCGCCCGGCCGCGGCCACAGCGCGGTGCACGGCGTTCGGGTCGAGGCCGAGCCAGCCGGCCAGCTCCCGCTCGTAGCCGGGACGCAGGACGGCGTCCTTGATGCCCGCCACGATCGGAACGGCATGGCGCAGGGCGCCGGCGCGGCCCTCCACGGTGTCCAGGTCGTAGTCCTTGAGCCCGGCCCGGATCGCGAACTCGAAGAGCGGCCGCCGCGAGGCGATGAGCGCGCGCACCGCCTCGTCGCCCTTCTGCATGCGCAGATCGCACGGGTCCATGCCGCTGGGCTCCACGGCCACGAACGTCTTGGCGAGGAACCGGTGGTCCTCGTCGAACGCCTTGAGAGCAGCCTTCTGCCCGGCCTCGTCACCGTCGAAGGTGAAGATCACCTCGCCGCCCGTGCCGTCGTCGGAGATCAGGCGGCGGGCCACCTTGATGTGGTCCGCGCCGAACGCGGTGCCGCACGTGGCCACCGCCGTCCCGACGCCGGCCAGGTGGGCCGCCATCACGTCCGTGTACCCCTCGACGAGCACCAGCTGACGCTCCTTGGCGATCGTCCGCTTGGCCAGGTCGATCCCGTAGAGCACCTGCGACTTCTTGTAGAGCGGCGTCTCGGGGGTGTTGAGGTACTTGGGCCCGGGGTCGTCGTCGTACAGCTTGCGCGCGCCGAAGCCGATGGTCGCGCCGGTCATGTCCCGGATGGGCCAGAGCAGGCGGCCGCGGAACCGGTCGTACAGGCCGCGCTGCCCCTCGGACACCAGCCCGGAGGCGCGCAGCTCCTCGTCCCGGAACCCCTTCTGCCGGAGGTGGTCCAGCAGGTGCGACCACCCCTGCGGGGCGTACCCGAGGCCGAACTGCGCGGCGTGCTCCTGCGTGAACCCGCGCTGGGTGAGGAAGTCGCGGGCGGCCTGGGCCTCGGGCGAGCCGAGGGCACGACGGAAGAACTCGTCCGCCACCTTGTTCGCCTCGAACAGGCGACGACGGCGCCCCGTCTCCGCCTTGTCCGGGCCGGTGCCGCCGTCCTCGTAGTGCAGCTCCACCCCCACGCGGGACGCCAGCCGCTCCACGGTCTCCGTGAACGTGGTGTGCTCGAGTTCCATGAGGAAGCTGATGACGTCCCCGTGCGCGCCGCAGCCGAAGCAGTGGTAGGTGCCCACGCCGGGGCGCACGTGGAACGACGGCGTCCGCTCGTCGTGGAACGGGCACAGCCCCTTGAATGAGCCCACGCCTGCCGAGCGCAGGGTGACGAACTCCTCCACGACGGCCTTCAGATCCGTGCGCTCGCGGACGAGGTCGATGTCCTTGCGCACGATCAGTCCAGCCATGCGGACCATTCTAGGGAGGGGGCGGAGCGGTCAGCCCCGAGCGGAACCGGCCTGCGTGGATGGCTCGGTCTCCGCTGCGGCCTGTGCAGGACCGGTCCCTGCCGCGCGGGACGCTTCGGTCCGCGCCGCGTCCACTCCCTCGGACGCGGGGCGCCCGGTGGCGGGGTCGATGACGGGCAGTGCGCCGGTGGCCGCCTCGACCAGCGGATGGAACAGCGCGGCCGACGCCAGGCCGCCGTGACGGCGGCGCGCCGAGGACACGAACGAGAGGCTCATGTCGCCCACCATAGCCACCCGGGACCGTGATTCCGGTCACGGTAAGGCAACATTCTGGGCGGTCAGGTCACGGTTCGACCCGCGCCCGCCCCCGCGGACTGCCCGTGCAGCGGCAGCAGCCGGGGCACCAGCCGGACGAGGCTCACCATCGCCCCGAGCTCCACGAGCGTCTGCGTCACCACCACGAGCGGGGCCGGGTCCAGGCTCGCCGGCAGGGCCAACGCCAGCGGCAGCACGACCAGGGAGTTCCGCGTCACGCCCGAGAACACGAGCGCCCGTCCTGCGGGCACGTCGAGACGCGCCCACCGCGCAGCCACCACGCCGAGGGCCACCATCACGGCGGCGAACGCCGCGAACAGGGGCACGACGGCGGCCAGTGCGGGCAACCGCTCCCCCACCCCGCGGATCTGGGAGGCGACCACCGTGAACAGCGTGACGACCATGAGCGGGACCATCGCCGCCGTGCACCCGCGCACCACCCCGGCTGCCGTGCGGCGCACCCCGCCGCGGCCGCGCGCCGTGCCCCACTGGAGCAGCGCCGCGAGCGCGAGCGGCGCCAGGATCAGCAGGACCAGCGCACGGACGAAGGGCCCGACGTCGACCGCGGCCACGGCAGCCTCGCCGGCGACGACGCGCAGCAGCACGGGCAGCACGACCAGCTGGACGAGCATGAGCAGCGGAGCCGCCGCCAGCAGCCGCTCGGCCGCCCCGCCCGCGAGCGCGGTGAACGCGATGACGTAGTCCACGCACGGGGCCAGCAGCACGAGGAGCACGCCCACGAGCAGCGCGGCGACCAGGGCGCGGCGGGGCGGGGAGGACGGCATGCCGCCAGCGTACGGAGCGATTCGGGCGGGGGCTGACCCCTACGCTGGGGGCCATGCCCACCGCGCCCGTCCCGCCCCAGGACGCCTCCACTCCCCTGCACGTGGCCGTGCGCACGCTCGACGCCGCGGCGCTCGCGGCGGCCGGACACACGGCGGCGACCGCCGTGGCGGCGGTCTACGCGCACGCCGTCGTGCGCGGGGCGGCGTCGTTCTGGCTGGACTCGGCCCTGCCGGACCCGGCCGAGGCCCGCTGGTCCGTGGCGGGCGACGGCCTGGACGTGCTCGGCGAGGAGCAGGGCCGCACGCCCTCCCCCGGCCCGCGGCTGGTCCGGCACGACGACCCCGCCGATCCGGACCGCGCGTGGGCCGACCTCGCGGCCGCGGCCGCGCCCCGGCCGGTGGTCGGCGGCGAGGGGCTGCCGCTGCGCGGCGGCCTGGTCGGCTGGCTCGGCTACGAGCTCGGCCTGGCGGATCTGGGGGTGACACCGCCCTCACGTCGAGCCGAGGACCCCGCGTCCCTGCCCGCGCAGTTCTGGGTGCGCCCGTCCCGCTACGTCGTGGCGGACCACGCGGCCGGGGTGCTGCACTGCTGCGTCGTCTCCCTCGCTCCGACCGCCGCGGAGACCGGGGCCGACCGCTGGGCAGGGGACGTGCGCCGCGCCCTCGCCGCGGCCCGCCGCGCTCTCGAGACGGCGGCGGGCGACGTCGTCGTGCCCCCGCCGCGGGACGCCGGCCCGGGACCACAGGCCGACGAGGAGGCGCCGGGCACGTGGCGCGAGGACCGGGCGGCGTACGCCGAACAGATCGCCCGCTGCCGCGCCGCGCTGCACGCCGGCGACTCCTACGAGCTGTGCCTGACCACCCGCTTCGACGCCGATCCCGGGCTACGCGTGGACCCGCTGGTCCTCTTCCACGAGCTCGCCGCGCACCAGCCGGCCCCGTACGCGGCGCTGCTGGAGCACGGCACGGGCTCCCGCCGGTGGGCCGTGGTCTCGGCCTCACCGGAGCGATTCCTCGCCGGGCGCGCGGGCCGGTACAGCACCAAGCCGATCAAGGGCACCGCCGCCCGCCTGCCCGACCCGGTCGCGGACGCCGAGGCCGCCCGCGCGCTCGCCGCCGACCCCAAGACGCGCGCCGAGAACCTCATGATCGTGGACCTGCTGCGCAACGACCTCTCCCGGGTGTGCGAGCCCGGCTCCGTGCAGGTGCCCTCCCTCATGGCGGTGGAGAGCTACGCGAGCGTCCACCAGCTCGTCTCCACGGTCACGGGGACCGCGCGGGCCGGCGTCGAACCCGTGGACGTGGTGCGGTCCCTGTTCCCCGGCGGGTCGATGACGGGCGCGCCGAAGCGACGCAGCGTCGAGCTGCTGGCCGCGTGGGAGGCCTCCCCACGGGGGGTCTACTCCGGGGCGCTGGGGATGCTGAGTGCGGACGGGACGACGTCGCTGTCCGTCGTGATCCGCACGGCCGTGCTCGCCGGGGGCCGCTGGTCCGTGGGGGCCGGCGGGGCGATCGTCGCGGACTCGGACCCGGCCGCCGAGCACGACGAGGTCCTCCTCAAGGCCCGCGGCCTGCGCCGGGCCCTCGCCCGCGCCGCCGGCACGGGCCTGCCGACGACGTCGCCCGACCTCACCTGACCCCACTCACGGGTTCGGGGGCGATATTCGGCGGTATTCCGACGGAATAACGCCGCAAACCGCCCCCAAACGAAGGGGGGCGACCACCCGTGCCGCCTGCCTAGGTGTTGTGGGGCATGAGGTTCTTGACATGGGTGCCGGGCTGAGATGAGACGAGCGGACCTCTCCCGCAGGATGGAAGTTCCTCAACAACCCACCTGCCAGAAGAGACCCGCTCATGACTCACGCTAAC
>NZ_JABFAZ010000013.1:0-42353 GCF_017168505.1 Micrococcus sp. KRD077
CTCCCACGCCGACCAGCCGACCGTCGTGATGGGCCGCCCCGTGACCGAGCCCGCCGGCCCGGCACTCGAGCTGGACGGCCGCATGCTCCCCCTGGACGGGGACGACCTGATCCTCGGCCGCTCGGCCGAGCGTGCCGACCTCGTGATCCCGGACTCCTCGGTGTCCCGCGAGCACCTGCGCCTGCTCACCGTCGGCTCCACGGTCACGCTCCTGGACCTGGGCAGCCGCAACGGCGTGCTCGTCAACGGCCGCCGCGTGGACGGCTCCGTCACCCTGCGCGACGGGGACGTGGTGACCGTCGGCCAGACCGAGCTGCTGTTCTTCGGCGGGACGGGGGGCCGCGCATGAGCGAGCTCGCCGTCGCCGTGCTCCGCATGGGCCTGCTGCTGGCCCTGTGGGTGCTGATCATCTCCATCGTCATGGCGCAGGGCCGCGACCTCGTGGTCGGCCGGCGGAACAAGACGCGCCTCCAGCAGGCCCAGCGCGACGCCGGCCTGGTCACCGCGGTGCCCGCGGCCGGGGCCGCCGGGGCGGGCTCGTCCGCGGTCGACCGCCCCGCGCCCGCGTCGACGCCGTCCCCCGCCGCGTCCGCGCCGACGACGCCGGCCCCGCGGCTGTCCCGGACTCTGCGGGTGGTCGAGGGCCCGAAGGCCGGGCAGACCATCGCCCTGGAGGGCCGTCCCCTGCTGATGGGCCGCGCCCAGGACGCCGACCTGGTGCTCGTGGACGACTACGCCTCCGGCCGCCACGCCCGGCTGTTCCCCCAGGGCACCCGCTGGTTCCTCGAGGACCTCGGCTCCACGAACGGCACCTACGTCAACGGCGCCCCCGTCACCCGCGCGGTGCCCGTGGGCCCCGGCACGGCCATCCGCATCGGCAAGACCGTCATGGAGCTCGAGGCCTGACCCATGACCCTCGTCCTCCGCTACGCCGCCCGCTCCGACGTCGGCCGCGTCCGTGCCAAGAACGACGACTCCGCCTACGTGGGCCGTCATCTGGTCGTGCTCGCGGACGGCATGGGCGGGCACGTGGGCGGCGACGTGGCAAGCGCGTCCACGGTGCTGGACCTGGCCCCGCTGGATGCGGTGGGCTACGAGGACCCGGCCACGGTGCTGCCGGACGAGATCCAGAACGCCAACCTGATCCTCAACGAGCTGGTGCACGCCAACCCCAAGCTCGCCGGCATGGGCACCACGTGCACCGCCGCCCTGCTCGCGGGGACCACGCTGCACATCGCGCACATCGGCGACTCCCGTGCCTACCGGCTCGCGAACGGCGAGTTCTCCCAGGTCACCACGGACCACACGTTCGTGCAGAAGCTCGTGGACGAGGGGCGTCTCGAGGCCGGGGAGGCCCCGTTCCATCCGAACAAGAACGTGCTCATGCGCGTGCTCGGCGACGTGGACGCCTCCCCCGAGCTGGACGTGTTCGAGGTGCCCGTCGCCCCCGGAGAGCGCTGGCTGTTCTGCTCGGACGGCCTCACGGACGTGGTCTCCCCCGAGAAGATCCACGAGGTGCTGCGGGACTCGGAGGCTCTCAACCAGGCCGTCGACACCCTCGTGGACCTGACCCTCAAGGGCGGCGCCCCGGACAACGTCACCGTGGTGGCGTTCGAGATCGCGGAGGGCACGGCGGAGGAGCTGGCCCCCGTCCCGGACGTCCACCTGTCCGAGCAGGCCCTCGCCGCGGCCCACCCGCCCGAGGTCGGCCCGGTCTCCGGCCTGCTGCTGCGCGAGGACCTGGACGCACGACCCCACCTGCTCGTCGGCGCGGCCTCCAACGCTGTGAGGACCGATCGCATCCCCGTGGTCACCCGCAGCTCCACGCGCCGCCGCGCCGCTGCCCTGCTCGGCGAGACGCCCGTGCCGGAGAACCGTCCCCGGCGCACCGCGGCCGTCCTCACGGACGGGCCGGATCCCGACGTCGCCGCGCGCCCGGACCCGTCCGCCCCGCCCGCCGCGCCGCGCGGCACCGCGGCCGCCGTCGGCTCCTCCTCCGCCGCCACACCGGCCGCCACCGCTGCCGACCAGCCGTCCGACGAGGCCGCCGAGGCGTCGGCCACGGCCCCCACCCCGGCCCCGGCGACCTCCGGGCCCGCCGGCGGCCCCGAGGACGGGGCCGCGCGTCGGCGGCGTGGAAAGGACGACCGCCCGGTGCAGTACCGCCGCGGCTGGTTCATCCCCGTGTTCACCACGCTGCTCGCCCTCACCCTCGCGGCCGTGGCCGTGTGGGGCTACCTGTGGACCCAGACGCAGTACTACGTGGGGGCCAACGACGGCCGGATCGCCGTGTTCAAGGGCGTCTCCCAGCGGCTGGGCCCGCTCGAGCTGTCCCACGTGGACCGCCAGACCGACCTCCCGGTGGACGCGCTGCCCGCGTACGCACGCGACCGCGTGAACGCCGGCATGCCCGCCCGGGACGTGGACCACGCGGAGCAGATCGTCGCCGAGCTGCGCGACTCGCTGCACCCGAACGCCCCCGCCCCCGCCGGTGAGCCCTCCGAGCGGGCCCGGCCGAGCACGACGCCGTCGTCGTCCTCCGCCCGCCCCTCGGACGCGTCCGGCTCCACCGCGCCGACGAGCCCGGCGTCGTCCCCGAGCGCGACGGGAGGTGAGGCCCCGTGACCGAGGTGATCTCCCCCGCACGCCCGCGCCGGAACATCGAACTGGTCCTGCTGCTGGCCGCCCTGACCATCGCCCTGGGGGCGGACCTGCTGGGCATGATCGGCACGGATGCCCCGCTGGACTCCACCGCCTGGGTGCCGCTGGGCATCTTCGGCGCCGCCACCCTCGTGCTGCACGTGGTCCTGCGGCTGCGGGCCCCCTACGCGGACCCGTTCATGCTGCCGATCACCGCCCTGCTCAACGGGCTGGGCCTGGCCATGATCCACCGGCTGAGCCAGGACGCCGCGATGGCCAACCCCACCTCGCAGCTCGTGTGGTCCGTCCTGGCCGTCCTGGTGGCCTCCGCCCTGGTGTTCCTGGTGCGCGACCACCGGGTGCTGCGGCGCTGGCCCTACCTGTTCCTCGCCGCGTCCGGCGTGCTGCTGCTCCTGCCGCTCGTGCCCGGGCTGGGCCTGAGCATGTACGGGGCGCGGATCTGGATCGACGTCGGATTCGGCACCTTCCAGCCCGGCGAGATCGCCAAGATCACGCTGGCCATCTTCTTCGCCGGCTACCTCTCCGCGAACCGCGACCTGATCCTGCTGGCCGGCCGCCGTGTGGGCCCGGTGACCTTCCCCCGAGCCCGGGACCTCGGCCCGTTGCTGGCCGGCTGGCTCCTGGCGCTCGGCGTGCTCGTGTTCCAGCGCGACCTGGGCTCGGCCCTGCTGTTCTTCGGCATGTTCATGGCGATGCTCTACATCGCCACGTCCCGCGCCTCCTGGATCCTCCTCGGCCTGGGCCTGATCGCCTTCGGCGCGGCGCTGGCGTTCCTGTTCATGCCGCACGTGACCGCCAGGTTCGAGATCTGGCTGAGGGCCTTCGACCCCGAGATCTACCATCGCGACTTCGGCGGCTCCTACCAGGTGGTCCAGGGCCTGTTCGCGATGGCCTCAGGCGGGCTGATGGGCACCGGCCTGGGCGCGGGCAACCCCACCCAGGTGCCGCTGTCCTTCTCGGACATGATCCTCACGGCCATCGGCGAGGAGCTCGGCTTCGTGGGCCTGGCCGCCGTGCTCGTCCTGTACCTCCTGCTCGTCACCCGCATGATGCGCGCCGCCCTCGGCGTGCGCGACGCGTTCGGCAAGGTGCTCGCCTCCGGCCTGGCCTTCACCATGGCGTGGCAGGTGTTCGTGGTGATGGGCGGCGTGACCCTCGTGCTGCCGCTCACCGGCCTCACGACGCCGTTCCTCGCCGCCGGCGGCTCGTCGCTGCTGGCCAACTGGATCATCGTGGGGCTCGTGCTGCGCATCTCGAACGCCGCCCGCCGTCCCGTGGTCGTGGACGGGATGGTCAACGCGTCCGGGCCCGGCGCCGGCCACCTCGACCCCGGCACGGCGCTCCCGGCGGCGGCCGTGCCCCCGGGAGGAGGTGAGGAGCGGTGAACGAGGCGATCCGACGCACGTGGACCGTCATGGCGGCCATGATCCTGGTGCTCGCGCTGGCCGCGTCCGTCATCCAGGTGCTGGCCGCGGACCAGCTCAAGACGCACGCCCTGAACTCGCGGCAGATGTTCCTGGAGTTCGGCGCCCCGCGCGGGCCGATCCTCGTGGACGGCGAGCCGATCGCCGAGTCCGTCCCCTCCGACGACGCGTACCACTACCAGCGCGTCTACCACGAGCCCGAGCTGTACGCCCCGCTCACAGGCTTCTATTCGCTCACCTACGGCACCGACGGGCTGGAGGCGGCCATGAACGAGCAGCTCTCCGGCACCCCCACGTCCCAGTTCGTGGACCGCGCCATGGAGATCATCACGGGTGCCACGCCTGAGGGCGACCAGGTGGAGCTGACGATCGACCCCGAGCTGCAGCGCCTGGCGTACGACGCGCTCCCGGACGGCGTGCGCGCCTCCGCCGTGGTCACGGACCCGACGACAGGCGAGATCCTGGCCATGGTGTCGAAGCCGAGCTTCGACTCCAACGCGCTCTCCTCGCACAGCCCGGCCGAGGCGCAGGCGGCCATGGCCGCGATCGACCAGATCCCCGGTGCCAGCGCGTACCGCAACCGCGCCGCGGAGCAGCTCGTGTCCCCCGGCTCCACGTTCAAGCTGATCGACGCGGTGGCCATGCTCGAGTCCGGTGACTACACCCCGGACGGGACGGTGGACATCCCCGCCGCGTGGACGCTGCCCGGCACGACCACGGAGCTGCCCAATTACGACGGCTCACCGTGCAACACCGTGGGGCGTCAGACCCTCACGTGGGCGCTGGCGCAGTCCTGCAACACGCCGTTCGCCATGGCCGCCGTCGAGCTGGGCCAGGACCGGATCCGGGAGGTCGCCGAGCGGTTCGGCTTCAACGACTCCTTCGACTACCCGCTGCCCGTGACCGGCTCCGTGTTCCCCTCCGACCTGGACGACGCCGCGCTGGCGCAGTCCTCGATCGGCCAGCGGGACGTGCAGGCCACCGCGCTGCAGATGGCTATGGTGGCCGCCGGCATCGCGAACGACGGCGTGGTCATGGAGCCGCAGCTGATCAAGGCGGTCCGCCGTTCGGACCTCACCACGGTGCAGGAGTTCAGCCCCCGTGAGCGCGGCCGGGCCACGACCCCCGAGGTGGCCGGGCAGGTCTCGGACATGATGGTCTCGGCGGTGGAGGACGGCATCCTGGGATCCGTGCAGTCGGACACGGTGCGGATCGCGGCGAAGTCGGGCACGGCCGAGGTCGGGGACACGGGCAACGTGCACTCCTGGATCACCGGCTTCGACGCGAGCGAGAACCCCCGGGCGGCCGTGACGATCGTGGTGGAGGACGAGCCGCCGGGGGTTGGACATCAGACAGTCGTCAGTGGCATGAAGGCAATCATGGAAGCGGTGGTCACGGAATGAGGCCGACATCGGGCATCACCCTCGGCGGCAGGTACCAGTTGACCGATCGCATCGCGATCGGCGGCATGGGCGAGGTGTGGAAGGCGCGGGACAAGGTCCTGGGCCGGATCACCGCCGTGAAGATCCTCAAGGAGGAGTACACAGGTGACCCCAACTTCCTGCGCCGCTTCCGGGCGGAGGCCCAGCACACGGCGCTGCTGAACCACCCCGGCGTCGCCAACGTCTACGACTACGGCGAGGAGAAGGGCTCCGCCTACCTCGTCATGGAGCTCGTGCCGGGCCAGCCGCTGTCCTCCATCCTCGAGAAGGAGAAGGTGCTCTCCCCCGAGCGGACCCTGCGGATCATCGCGCAGACGGCGGCCGCGCTCTCGGCGGCCCACGCCCAGGGGCTCGTGCACCGCGACGTCAAGCCCGGCAACCTCATGATCACGCCCACCGGCCGGGTGAAGGTGACGGACTTCGGCATCGCGCGCCTGGCGGACCAGGTCCCGCTCACGGCCACCGGCCAGGTGATGGGCACCGCCCAGTACCTCGCGCCCGAGCAGGCCACGGGGCAGCAAGCCACCGGCTCCTCCGACCTCTACTCGCTGGGCATCATCGGCTACGAGGCCCTCGCCGGGCATCGCCCGTTCACGGGCGAGTCCCAGATCGCGATCGCCCTCGCCCAGGTCAACGACACCCCGCCGCCCCTGCCGGACACCGTCCCGGCCCCGGTGCGCGCCCTGATCATGTGCATGCTCTCGAAGGACCCCAAGGAGCGGCCCTCGGACGCGACCGCGCTCTCGGAGGCCGCCGACGCGCTGCGTCGCAAGGACACCCGCGGCGCGGTGGAGGCCGTGCCCGGCCTGGCCGCCTTCCTCGAGGAGCAGGGCGTGGCCGACCCCTCGGGCGCCGAGACCGCCCCCCTGGACTACGACGGCATGCGCACCACCCATCCCCGCGCCGAGGGCACCCGGACGGACGGCTTCCCCGCCACCGCGGCGCTGCCGGTGACCGCGGCCCAGCCCCGCACCGACGACGACGCCCGCGGCCCCGGCGCCGCCGGTGCGGCGGCCGTGGGCGCGGCCGGTGTGGCCGGCGCCGCCGCGAGCGCGAGCACGCGCGACCACGAGATCGCCGCCGTGCGTGATCAGCAGACCCGCCCGGGCGACGTCGTGGACCCGGGCCCGCCCGCCGGGGGCGGCTCCGCACCCGCCCGCCGGCGACGCGCCAACCGCTGGCCGCTGTGGGCGCTGCTCGGGCTCGTGGTGTTCGCCCTGCTGGGGGCCCTGCTGTGGCCGCTGCTCACGGGTGGCCGCGGCGTCGGCGGCTCGGCGCCGGCGACCTCGCAGGAGGAGTCGTCCGTGCACGTGGACCCGGAGGCGTACAAGGGTCGCCCCGTGAGCGAGGTGCGCACCGAGCTCGAGGGCCTCGGCCTGGCGGTGCGCGAGGAGGACCGCGACGCGCAGAGCCCGCAGGGCACCGTCGAGGAGATCAACCCCGTGGGGGCGCTGCGGCGCGGTGAGACCGTCACGCTGGCCGTCTCCACCGGGGAGGGCGTCATCCCGGAGGGCCTCGTGGGCCAGCCCGTGGAGAGCGCGATCCAGACGCTGCGCGACCGCGGCTTCACCGTGGACCGGGTGGACGACCCGTCCGCCGACGGCGCCGACGGCGAGGTGGTGCGCGTGGTGCCCGGCGAGGGCGAGCGACACCGCTATGACACGCACGTGCAGCTGATCGTGGCCACCGGCGGGTCCGACGCCGCGCCGACCCGCGAGGCGTCCCAGCCCGCCTCGGAGCCGGAGCCCAGCGCGTCGGAGGAGCCGAGCACCGGGCCGAGCCCGTCGGCCTCGGACGAGCCCAGCCCGTCCCCCACCGCCGAATCCCCGACAGCCACCGCCGACCCGGAGCCCACGCCGGAGCCGTCCGAGGAGCCGACGACGCCCACGGGGGATCCGACGACGGAGTCCTCCGGGGAGTCCACGGCACCGACGGGCGAGCCCACCACCGACCCGTCCGCTGACGCGCGTGGTGCGGAGGCCTCGTCCGCCGACGCCACGCCCTCCGCTTGAGCGGCGGGCGGGACGGGCACGCGGACGTGTCTGTGGATGAGCAGAGGATCCTGAACGGGCGGTACCGGATCGGTGAGCTGATCGGGCGCGGCGGCATGGCGGACGTCTTCCGCGGCGAGGACCTGCGGCTGCACCGCCCGGTGGCGGTCAAGCTGATGCGCCGGGACCTGGCGCGCGATCCGCACTTCCAGGCGCGCTTCCGCAAGGAGGCACGCTCGGCGGCCTCCCTGAACCACCCCTCGATCGTCTCCGTGTACGACACGGGCGAGGTCTCCCTCGAGGACGGCCTCCATCCGGTGGACTGCCCGTTCCTGGTGATGGAGCTCGTCTCCGGCCGGACGCTGCGGGAGATCCTGCACGCCGAGGGCGCCGTGGGCACGGACCGTGCCGTGGCCTGGACCCGGGGCGTGCTGGAAGCGCTCGAGCACGCGCACGAGGAGGGCATCGTCCACCGCGATGTGAAGCCCGCGAACGTCATGGTCACGGAGACGGGCGCCGTGAAGGTGATGGACTTCGGGATCGCCCATGCGCTGGCCGACACCTCCGCCACCACGTCGCAGACCCAGGCCGTGGTGGGTACGGCCCTCTACCTGGCTCCGGAGCAGGCGACGGGCCGCACCGTGGACGGCCGCGCCGACCTCTACGCGGCCGGCTGCCTGCTGTTCGAGCTGCTCACGGGCCGACCCCCCTTCACGGGTGACACGCCGCTGGCCGTGGCCTACCAGCACGTGCGCGAGGAGCCGCCGGCGCCCTCCGACGTCGACCCCGACCTGCCGCCCGCGTTCGACCCCGTGGTGCTGCGCGCGCTGCGCAAGGATCCACAGGACCGGTTCCCCACCGGCGCCGCGTTCCTCGCGGCCCTCGAGGAGGCCGCGGCGGATCCGCACGCCGCCCCCGGCCGTCACACCCCGCCGCTCGGTGCCGGCAATCCCGCCCCAGTCGGCGCGGGCGGCGCGGTGCCGCGCGCCACGCCCGCGGAGCACGGGGCCGACGACGCCGACGTGCCGACGGCCACGGTCCCGCTGACCCGGCCGACGCCCTCCGTCCCGGCCGAGCCGGACGCCGCACAGCCCCAGGCGGCGAACCATGCCGTGGCGGGTGCGGGACTGCTCGGCGCCGCCTCCGCCGCGCAGCTTGCCGCCGCCGCCGCCATGGACGGCCCCCGCCCGGTGACGGTCGGCCAGCCGGTGATGCCCGGTGCGGTCGCGACGCCCCGGCCCGAACCGCAAGGGGACACGCCGGCGCCAGCGACGGCCACGCACCGTCGCGTCCGCCGGCGCCTCCGCCGGCGCACGCTCCTGGCGGCCGGCGTGGTCCTGGTCGCGCTGGCCCTGGTCCTGGCGCCGTGGCTCGCGGCGGCCCTGCGCAACACCGTGGAGGTGCCCGCGGTGGTGGGGCTGCAGCAGGACGAGGCGGTCGCGGCGCTCGAGGACGCGGGCCTGGTGGCCGTCGTCTCGTCGGCGTACATGGCCGACGCCCCGGACGGGGCCGTCACCCAGAGCGACCCGCAGACGGGCACGGAGGTGCCCCGCGGGGCCGAGGTGCGGATCCGGGTGTCCCGCGGCAAGGAGGGCATCGCGCTGTCCGACTCCCTGCACGGGCTGTCCGAGGACGCGGCCCGCCGCGAGCTGGAACGGCTGGGCCTGCGCGTCTCCTCCGTGCAGTACCAGGACGACGGCCGACTCGAGCGCGGGCTGCTCGCCCGCACCGACCCCGCGATGGGCACCCACGTGCCGCCCGGCTCCTCCGTGGTGCTGCACCTGTCCAGCGGCATGGTCGCCGTGCCGGACGTGGTGGGGATGAGCGCTCCGGACGCGCGGCGTCAGCTGGCGCTGAGCGCCCCCGAGCTGCGCGTGCGGATCCAGGACGAGGACGGCGCGACCACCGACACCGGCACGGTCGTGGCCCAGGATCCGCCCGCCGGCGTCCGCGTGGACAACCGCTCCTCCCTGACCCTGACGGCGTCCTCGTGGATCGCGCCCACGGCCGAGCCCTCCGAGCCGGCGCCGCCGTCCAGCGAGGCGCCCGAGCCCACGCCGTCGGCGTCCGCGTCACCGAGCCCCCCGCCGTCGGAGAGCGCGGAGCCCTCCGAGAGCGCGGAGCCGTCGCCCTCGCCGTCCGCCTCGGCCAAGCCCACCCCCGAGCCGACGGCGACCGCGACGCCGTCGCCGACGCAGAGCCCGTCGTCGACGTCGGCGGCCCCGTCGACCTCGCCGGAGCCGACCGAGCAGTCGCCGAGCACCTCGCCCACCGCGACGCCGGTGGACCCGCTGCCGACGCTGACGCCGGACCCCGAGCCCTCGATCGACCCGCCGCCGTCCACCTGAGCGGCCGGGGCGCCGTCCGACCCGCGAACCGGGCCCCGGGACCGGTCAGTCCTGGCGGACGAGGGGCGAGAGCCGACCGCCGCGCTCGGCGGCCCCGGAGAGCCCCACGGACTCGAGCCAGTTGCCGAGCATCCGGTAGCCGCCCTCGGTGAGCACGGACTCGGGGTGGAACTGCACGCCCCACAGGGGCGCGGTGCGGTGGGCCAGTCCCATCACGACGCCGTCCTCGGTCTCGGCGGTGATCTCCAGGACCGCCTCGTCCACGGTGGGCCGCACGGCGGCCAGCGAGTGGTAGCGGGTGGCGGTGAACGGCGAGGGGACGCCCTCGAACATGGGGTGCTCGCCGTGGCGGACCAGGGACGTCTTGCCGTGCATGAGGGACTCCGCGTGCGTCACGGTGGCGCCGAACGCCTCCGCGATGGCCTGGTGCCCCAGGCACACCCCGAAGAGCGGACGGCCGCCGTCGGCGGCGGAGCGGATGAGGTCGAGGGAGACACCGGCGTCGGCGGGCGCGCCCGGCCCGGGCGAGATGAGCACGGCCGTGTGCGCGGCCGCGAGCTCGAGGGCGCGGGCGGGGGTGACCTCGTCGTTGCGGATCACGGTGGTGCGGGCCCCGAGCTGCTCGAGGTAGCCCACCAGGGTGTAGACGAAGCTGTCGTAGTTATCGACGACGAGGACGGAGACCTCGGGGCTCTGCACGGGGGCGCTCTTTCCTCCCCGCCGCGTGGGAGCGGGGTGCATAGACTGGCCGGGCACGTCGCTGACCCCGGTCCTGGGCAGGTCAGCAGGATACCGTCCCCGCCCCGGTCCCACGCGGCGGGGAGGAAAGCCACCCCCCCACCCGAGGAGAAGACCCGTGGCAGCACCCGCCGGCAAGCGCAAGGACTCGGCCCGTCGGAAGCGCGAGGAGCTCGAGGCCGCGCGCCGCAGCCGCTCCGCCGTGCGGACGGACCTCGGGGACGTGGACCCGGGTCCGAAGCCCCTCTCCCCCGGGTACAAGGCCGTGATGTTCGGCCTGCTGATCCTCGGCCTGCTCTGGATCATCGTCTACTACCTGACCCAGGGCCTCTTCCCGATCGTGCAGATCGGCGGCTGGAACATCCTCGTGGGCTTCGGCATCGCGCTCGTCGGGTTCCTCATGATGTCCCGCTGGAGCGAATGACACACGTGTAGTTCTCCACAGCGGTGGACAACCCTGTGGATGGCCGATCCGCACGATCCCGCCCGGAGACGAGTTGTCCCCGGAGTTGTCCACAGGTGTGGACACCCCTGTGGGAAGAAGTGCACACCCCGCTGTGGAGAACTCCGGGGACGGTCGGGGACGACGGCCTAGCCGAGCAGGCCTGCCACCGTGACCCGGGCGGCGCCGAGCACCGTGAGCGCCGCCAGCGCCGCCGCCACGACCACGAGGCCGGCCGCCTGGGCGCCCACGGACGGCACGCGCGCGCGGCCGGGCCGCAGCCCGCCGGCCAGGGAGAACACGACGGCGACGACGGCGCCCGTCAGCAGCCCGCCCACGTGCACCTGCCAGGCCACCCCGGGCAGCAGGAACGAGAACACGAGGTTCAGGCCGATCAGCACGGCGATCGAGCGCACCTGCCCGCCCCGCACCCGGGTGAGCAGGAACAGGGCCGCGAACATGCCGTACACGGCGCCGGACGCCCCGACGACGGGCTGCAGCGGGTCCGAGACCCACAGTGCGAACACCGCGCCGCCCACGGCGGAGAGCACGTAGAGGGCGAGGAACCGCCACCAGCCCAGCGCGGGCTCGAGCACGCGCCCGATCACCCACAGCGCGAGCATGTTCAGCAGCAGGTGCGTGGGACCGGAGACGTCGTGCACGAGCGCGTAGGAGGCCATCCGCCACGGCTCCATGCCGTACGGGGACGTGTAGAGCCCGGCGTACCAGAGCGCCTCGGTCACGCCGGACGCCTGATCCCGGGTCAGCCACTGCGCCGCGTAGACCACCGCCGTGACCGCCAGCAGGATCCAGGTGACGGGCGAGGCGGCGAAGCCCGTCCGCCGTCGGACCGGGACCGACGCGGCGGCGCCGGCGGGAGCCACCGTCGGAGCAGGGCCGGCCACGACGCCGGACGCACAGTCCACGCAGACCGGTCCGGCCGCGGAGCCGGGACGCTGGCAGTCGAGGCACGCGGGGCGCCGGCAGACGGCGCAGCGCACATACGCGGCACGGCCCGGATGCCGCGGGCACACCGGGGGTGTGCCGTCCGCGGAGTCCGGGCCGTGCGGGTCAGAGGGGGTGGTGCTCACCGAGGGGCTGCTCAGGCCTCGTCGATGTCGATGGACTCGATGACGACGTCCTCGAGCGGGCGGTCACGGGGATCGGTGGCGACGGCGTTGAGCTCGTCCACGACCTTCTGGGAGGCCTCGTCCTTCACCTCGCCGAAGATGGTGTGCTTGCCGTTGAGCCAGCCGGTGGGCACGGAGGTGATGAAGAACTGCGAGCCGTTGGTGCCGGGGCCGGCGTTGGCCATGGCCAGCAGGTAGGGACGGTCGAACTGCAGCTCGGGGTGGATCTCGTCGCCGAACTGGTAGCCGGGGCCGCCGATGCCCACGCCGAGCGGGTCGCCGCCCTGGATCATGAAGTCCTTGATGATGCGGTGGAACACGGTGCCGGAGTACAGCGGGGCGCCGTTGTTCTTCTCACCGGTCTGCGGGTGGGTCCACTCCTGCTCGCCGGTGGCGAGGCCCACGAAGTTCCTCACGGTCTTCGGGGCGTGGTTGCCGAACAGCTCGACGACGATGTCGCCGTGGTTCGTGTGGATGGTCGCGGTGTGCGTCTTGTTCGCCATGAGCCCCATTGTTCCATCCGCGGCGGCGGGCCGTCCGGATCCCGCCCTCCGGGGGCGGGTCGTCCGCGATCGGCGTACGCACTCCCGGCGTGCCGGGACCCGTGCCACGGCGGGGGTCGGCCACTAGGCTGGGCCTCGAGGACCACCGCGTTCAACGACCATCCAGAACCCACGGGAGGCATCACATGGCCCGCAAGACCCTGCACGACGAGATCCAGCACGACGGCGGCGCGAACGCGTTCGTCGCACGCCAGGCGGAGAACCTGCGCCACTGGGCCGCCCCGAAGGTGGAGTCCACCCGCGCCTGGAGCGAGGTGGCCGCGGCCTACGGGCTGATCGGCGGCTCCGCCGCGGCCGAGGAGGGCCGCCGCAAGGCCCAGGACGCCAAGAAGGAGTACGGCCCCGTGGTCGAGCGCGGGGCGCGGAAGGCCGGTGAGGCCGTCGCGCACCAGTACGGGCTGCTGGCCCCCGCCGTCGCCAAGGGCGTGGACACCGTCCAGGACTTCCTCGAGCACCTGCAGGCCCAGGCACAGGACGCCGGCCACGAGGTGCAGCAGCAGTTCGCCGCGGCGCGCAAGGACGCCGAGAAGGCCGCGAAGAAGGGCCGCCGTCGTGGGGGCCGCATGGCCAAGCAGCTGCGCCGGGACGGCCGCCAGGCCGCCAAGGGCCTGCGCAAGGACGCGAAGAAGGCCGCCAAGGGCGCCCGCAAGGACGCGCAGCGGTCCGCCGCCCTGTTCAGCGACCGCGCCGGCCAGGCCAAGGACGCCGCCGCCGCGGGCGGCCTGACCCTCGCCGGCCTCCTCGCCACGGGTCTGTCCGCGCTGCAGGAGCAGGGCGGGAAGGTGGCCCCGCAGGTGCAGGCCCGCCTGGCCGACGCCGGCGACTACGCCCAGCGCCGCAAGGAGGAGGTCCTCCCCGTGGCCGCCGCCCGCCTGGCCGACGGCGCCGCGCACGCCCGCAAGACCGCCCACGACGTCGAGGTCCCGGACGCCCTGGAGCAGGCCCTGATCAAGCTCACCGGGGACAAGGCGATCGTGCAGCGCCTGCGCAAGGGTGCCGAGCAGTACGCCGGCGCGGCCGAGAAGGACCTGAACCGTGCCGCCGGTCGCCGGGCCTCGCGCTCGGGCGGCCGCGCCTGGATCGTCGCGGGCATGGCGGCCGCCGCCGCCGGCGCCGGCTACGCCCTGTGGCGCCTGACCAAGCCGGTGCAGGATCCGTGGACCGCCCCGGTCCCGGGCCCGATCACCGCGAACATCCCGGTGGTGGAGGCCAACAACCCCTACGCCCAGCAGCAGAAGGTCGTGGCCGAGGCCGGCTCGGCCGCGGCGGGCCAGGGCGTGCGGGTGGACACCGCCACGCCGGACCCGGTGGCCGCCGCCAACGCGAAGGTGCTGGGCGTCCAGCCCGGGCAGCAGCGCTGACCCGCTTCCCCGCGCCCTGAGCGCGCAGCGGACGGAGCCCGGCCCGCGCATCCTCGGCAGAACCGAGGGTGCGCGGGCCTTGTCCGCCGCCGGGAGCGCGCGGGAGGCTGGGAGCGCCCGGGATCCCGACGCCGGGCGGAGGAGTGATCTGCATGAGCACGACCCTGACCCTCTTCGGCCACTCGGCCGTCCGCCTCGAGAAGGCCGGTCGGCGCCTCGCGTTCGACCCCGGCGCGTTCAGCGACGCGGCGGTCCTGGACGGCGCGGACGCCGTCCTCGTGACGCACGGCCACCCGGACCACGTGGTCCCCGAGCAGCTGGCCCGGGCGTTGGCCGGCACGGAGACGCACGTGTGGGCGCCACGGGACCTCACGGGGCCGCTGGCGGAGGCGGGGCTCGATGCCGGGCGAGTGCACACGGCCGTCCCCGGGGAGACGTTCGAGGCCGCCGGCTTCCGGGTGGAGGTGCTCGGCGGGGAGCACGCGGTGATCCACGCCGAGGTGCCGCGCCCGGTCAACGTGTCCTACCTCGTGGACGGGGCCGTGCTGCACCCCGGCGACTCGTTCACGGTGCCGGACGCCGACGTCGAGGTGCTCCTGCTGCCCGCCGCGGCGCCATGGCTGCGCATCGCGGACGTGGTGGACCAGATGCGGGCCATCGCGGCGACGCACACCCGCCCCATCCACGACGGCATCCTCAGCGAGGACGGCAAGGGCGTGGTGGACGGGGTGCTCTCGGGTCTCGCCGAGGGCGTGACCGACTACCGACGTCTGGCCCCCGGGGAGCCCTGGACGTTCTGAGACACGGGGAGGCAGCGGCCGGCCCGGGGCCGGTCACCAGCTGAGGGTGATCTCCAGCTCGGCGTCGCCGCCGTCCTCGACCTCGAGCTCCACCTCGAGGCCCACGCGGTCCGGGACGGTGACGACGACGTCGCGGCCGCCGTGCTCGATCCGCACCTCGTTCTGCCGGGAGAGCTGGTCGGCGAGGTCGCGCAGGCGTGCGGCGGCCTGCTCGCGGCTGAGGGTCTGCTGCTGCTCGTGCTCGAAGAGGTCCTTGCCCATGGCACCGACGGTAGTCGCTGGGCGGGGTGCGCGCGACGGACGGGCCCCGGCGCGGCCGACGCCGGGGCCCGTGCGGGTCAGCGGGACGCGGCCGGGGCGAGGGCGGGATCGTCGTCGCGGTGGATCTCGAAGCCGGGTGCCCGGTAGGTGGGCTCCCGGCGCTTGAGGGCGCGGATGACGAGCAGGGTCACCGGCACGATGAGGATCTCCACGAGCGTCTTGTACGCGAAGCCGGTCACCGTGTAGTTCGCCAGTTCCAGCAGCGAGATGGTGCCGGCGTAGGCGATGGTGCAGAAGATCAGGGTGTCGAAGAACTGGCCGACCACGGTGGAGAGGATGAGCCGGAACGCCACGTGCCGTTCCTTCATGCGCTCCTTGAGGCGGACCACGATGGACGCGTTGAGCAGGGAGCCCACGAGGAACGCGACGAAGCCGGCCACGGTGATCCGCAGCATGGGCGCGAGGGCCTGGTCCCACACCTCGAAGCCCTCGACGGGCGTGGTCCAGGAGACCACCGTGTAGGTGAGGGCGGCGAGCACGAGCATCGCGAAGCCGAGGACGATGGCGCGGCGGGCCCGGCGCCAGCCGTACACCTCGGCGAGGATGTCGCCGACGATGTACGCGAACGGGAACAGGAAGGCGCCGCCGTCGAAGATGAGGGGGCCGCCGTCGTAGAAGAGGTCCGAGACGACCGGGACGGTGGGGCCGTAGAAGAGCTTGGCCGCGGTGACGCCGGAGAGGATGAGGAGGGCGATGAAGACGCCCACGAAGATGTCGTAGTAGCTCGCGGGCACCCGGGCGTAGGCCGGAGTGCCCTGCCCAGAGGCGGGTCGGTTGGGGGACGGGGTGTCGATGGTGGTGTTCACCGGACCATCCAACACCACGCACGACGGCGGTGGGCGCGGTGGGCGGGTCCGGCGGCGGGGGTTCGGGGCAGGCCATCCCCGTCCCTCCGTGGGCAGAAACGCCCTCTCTTCTGCCCACGGGGCCCGAAGTCCTGCGGTTTGTGCCCCAGGAGCCCCCGGGTCGCCGGTTTCTGCCCACGGTGCCGGCGCCGGCGGCCACCCTGGGCAGACGAAAGGGCCCGGGAGTCTCACGACTCCCGGGCCCTTCTTCGGTGGAGGCAAGGGGACTCGAACCCCTAACCCCCTGCTTGCAAAGCAGGTGCGCTACCAATTGCGCCATGCCCCCGTGAGGACCGGTCAGTCCTCCGGTGCCGGCTCGACGCCGTCGGCGTCCTCCGGCAGGTCGTCCGTGGCCGTGGCCCAGACGTCCTTCCCCGCACTGTTCTCCCGCCAGAGACGCGCCCCATAGGCGGCTGCCGCGGCGCCGACCACGAGGGCCACGCGTGCCAGTCGACCCATGGGAAGACCTCCGGAGACGAACGGAGCCCCAGCGGACCGGGGCTCTGTGTGGTGGGAGTGGGCGTACCAAGACTTGAACTTGGGACCTCTTCGTTATCAGCGAAGCGCTCTAACCGCCTGAGCTATACGCCCTCACCGTCGGTCACGGCTGACGCCGTTCACAACAGGAGATGACTGTACAGGAACGCCGACGCCCCGCGCAAATCCGCGCGGGGCGTCGGCGAGGGTCGGCTCAGTCGTCCGCCAGCGTGACGCCGATGCCGCCCACGAGGCTCGCGCAGAGGTTGTAGAGCAGCGCGGCCAGGGTGGCCAGGGCGGTCAGCAGGATGACGTTGACCACGGCCAGCACGGTGGCCAGCGAGGTGACGGTGCTCAGCGGGGCCAGGGACGCCACGGTGTAGCGCCCGGCCTCGGAGCCGAGCACAGTGCCGATCACGTCGTTGACCCTGTCGAAGATCCCGAGGACGTCGGACAGCGAGTACAGCGCCACCGCCGCCACCACCGTGAGGATGCCCAGCGCCACCGAGAGCAGGAACGCCAGCTTCAGCACCGACCACGGGTCCACCCGGGTCAGCACCAGGCGGGCGCGGCGCACCTTGGCCTTCGGGACGGCGCGGACCAGGTCCTCCTGCGAGGACCCGCTGGCCTTGCGCACCGGACGGCCGGACCGCGGCTCGGCGGCCTTCCCAGTGCTCCGTCCCTGGCCGGGACGCGACGACGCGGACGTGCTCACTGCTCTCCTCCGTCTGCACCCTCACCGGCGTCCTGCGTCAGGGCGTCCTCCGGTGCGGCTACGGGGTCGGTCGGGTCGATGTCTGCGTCCAAGGGTACATCCGGCCCCGCCTCGGCCTCGGCGTCCGCCTTCGCCTCCATCTCCTGCTCGTTGTTCAGGGTGACGGCGACGATCCGGTCCCGCTTGTCCGGCTTGGCGAAGATCACGCCCATCGTGTCGCGGCCCTTGGCCGGCACGCCGGCGACGGCGGAGCGCACCACCTTGCCCGAGGCCATCACCACGAGGACCTCCTGGTCCTCGCGCACCACGAGACCGCCGGCGAGCTCACCGCGGTCGTCCACGAGCTTGGCGACCTTGATGCCGAGGCCGCCGCGGTTCTGCAGGCGGTACTCGTCCACGTGGGTGCGCTTGGCGAAGCCGCCGTCCGTGACGGTGAAGACGTAGCCGTCCTCCTCCACCACGTCCATGGTCAGCAGGGAGTCGTCGTCGCGGAACTTCATGCCCGTCACGCCCGAGGTCGCACGGCCCATGGGACGCAGCGCCTCGTCCGTGGCGGTGAACCGCAGGGACTGGCCCTTGCGCGAGATCAGGATGAGGTCGTCGTCGGGCGAGACCACGCGGGCCGAGACCAGCTCGTCCCCCTCGCGCAGCTTGATGGCGATCAGGCCGGCGGTGCGGTTCGTGTCGTAGTCCAGCAGCGGCGTCTTCTTCACGAGGCCGCCGCGCGTGGCGAGCACGAGGTACGGGGCCCGGCCGTAGTCCACGAGCGGCTGGATCTGGGCGATCCGCTCGTCCGGCTGGAACGCGAGCAGGTTGGCCACGTGCTGGCCCTTCGCGTCGCGGCCGGCCTCGAGCAGCTCGTACGTCTTGATGCGGTACACGCGGCCGAAGTTCGTGAAGAACAGCAGCCAGTGGTGCGTGGACACGGTGAGGAAGTGCTCGACGACGTCGTCGCCGCGCAGCGTCGCCCCGCGCACGCCCTTGCCGCCGCGCGCCTGGGACCGGTACTGGTCGATCCGGGTGCGCTTGACGTAGCCGCCGCGGGTGATGGAGACGACCATCTCCTCCTCGGGGATCAGGTCCTCGATGGACATGTCCCCGTCGAAGCCGGCCATGATCTCGGTGCGGCGGTCGTCGCCGTGCTTGGCCACGATCTCGGCGAGCTCCTCGGAGATGACCTCGCGCTGACGCTGCGGGGACTCCAGGATCCGGTTGTACTCGGCGATCTTCGCCATGAGGTCGTCGTACTCGTCCTGGATCTTCCGGGACTCCAGGGCGGCGAGCTGGCGCAGCTGCATCTGCAGGATGGCCTGGGCCTGGACGTCGTCGATGTCCAGGAGCTCCTTGAGGGCCTCGCGGGCCACGTCCGCCGAGGCCGAGCGGCGGATGGTCTTGATGACCTCGTCCAGCATGTCCAGGGCCTTGAGCAGGCCGCGCAGGATGTGCGCGCGCTCCTCGGCCTTGCGCTTGCGGAACGCGGTGCGGCGCACGATCACGTCGATCTGGTGCTTCACCCAGTGGTGCACGAAGCCGTCCAGGGACAGGGTGCGCGGCACGCCGTCCACGAGCGCGAGCATGTTGGCCGAGAAGTTCGACTGCAGCTCGGTGTGCTTGTAGAGGTTGTTCAGCACCACCTTGGCGACGGCGTCGCGTTTGAGCACGATCACCAGGCGCTGGCCGGTGCGACCCGAGGTCTCGTCGCGCATGTCCGCGATGCCGTTGATCTTGCCGTCCCGCACCATCTCCGCGATCTTCGCGGCGAGGTTGTCCGGGTTGGTCATGTAGGGCAGCTCGGTGACCACGAGGCACGTGCGGCCCTGGATCTCCTCCACGTTGACCACGGCGCGCATGGTGATGGGGCCGCGGCCGGTCCGGTAGACCTCCTCGATGCCCTTGCGGCCCAGGATCTGGGCGCCCGTGGGGAAGTCGGGGCCGTGCACGCGGGCCAGGAGCGCCTCGAGCAGCTCCTCGCGGGTGGCCTCGGGGTGCTCGAGGTACCACTGCACGCCCGCGGCCACCTCGCGCATGTTGTGCGGCGGGATGTTCGTGGCCATGCCGACGGCGATGCCCGAGGAGCCGTTGACCAGCAGGTTCGGGTACCGGGCGGGCAGGACGACGGGCTCCTGCTGCTTGCCGTCGTAGTTGTCCTGCATGTCGACGGTGTCCTCGTCGATGTCCCGGACCATCTCCATGGCCAGCGGGGCCATCTTGGTCTCGGTGTAGCGCTGGGCGGCCGCGCCGTCGTTGCCCGGGGAGCCGAAGTTGCCCTGGCCGAGCGCCAGCGGGTAGCGCTGGACCCAGTCCTGGATGAGGCGCACGAGGGCGTCGTAGATCGCGGTGTCGCCGTGCGGGTGGTAGTTGCCCATCACGTCGCCCACCACGCGGGCGGACTTGTTGAACGCGCGGTCCGGGCGGTAGCCGCCGTCGTACATCGCGTAGAGCACGCGACGGTGCACGGGCTTGAGGCCGTCGCGCACGTCCGGCAGCGCGCGGCCGACGATCACGGCCATCGCGTAGTCCAGGTACGAGCGCTTCATCTCCGACTCGAGGTCGACGGGCTCGACCTTGTCGGCGGCGCCCTCGGGGAGCACGTAGTGCTCCACCTCGATGTCCAGGCCGGTCTGCGGGGTCGGGGCGCCCTCGACGGGCTCGTCCGGGGTCTGGGGGGTGGTCTCGTCGCTCACGCGGGTCCTCTCGTGCTCCCCGCGACGGCGGGGAGGGTGGTCGGCTCAGGCAGGTCTGCGGGTCCGGCTCAGACGTCCAGGAAGCGGATGTCCTTGGCGTTCTGCTGGATGAAGGTGCGGCGGGACTCCACGTCCTCGCCCATGAGCATGGAGAAGACGGCGTCCGCGGCGGCGGCGTCCTCCATGGTCACCTGCAGCAGGGTGCGGTGCTCCGGGTCCATGGTGGTGTCCCACAGCTCCTGGTAGTTCATCTCGCCCAGGCCCTTGTAGCGCTGCACCCCGTTGTCCTTGGGGTAGCGCCAGCCCTTGGCCAGGCCGGCCTCGACGGCGGCGTCGCGCTCCTCGTCCGAGAACACGTAGTCGTGCGGGGCGTTGGACCACTTGATGCGGTACAGCGGCGGCTGCGCGAGGAACACGTGGCCGGCCTCGATGAGCGGGCGCATGTACCGGAACAGGACGGTCAGCAGCAGCGTGGTGATGTGCTGGCCGTCCACGTCCGCATCCGCCATGAGCACGATCTTGTGGTACCGCAGCTTGGAGATGTCGAACTCCTCGCCGATGTTGGTGCCGAACGCCGTGATCATCGACTGGATCTCGGCGTTGCCGAGGGCCTTGTCCAGGCGGGCGCGCTCCACGTTCAGGATCTTGCCGCGCAGCGGCAGGATGGCCTGCGTCTCCGGGTTGCGGCCCTGCTTGGCCGAGCCGCCGGCGGAGTCGCCCTCCACGATGTACACCTCGCAGCGCTCGGGGTCCTTCGAGGAGCAGTCGGCCAGCTTGCCGGGCATGCCGAAGGACTCCAGCGGGGACTTGCGGCGCGCGTTGTCCCGGGCCTTGCGGGCGGCCAGGCGGGCGTGCGAGGCCATGATGGCCTTGCGGATGATCTCCTTGGCCGGGCCCGGATTGCGCTCGAACCAGTCGCCGAGGTGGTCCGTGACCGCCTTGGACACGAACCCGCGGGCCTCGGAGTTGCCGAGCTTGGTCTTGGTCTGGCCCTCGAACTGCGGCTCGGAGAGCTTCACGGAGATCACGGCGGTCAGGCCCTCGCGGATGTCCTCGCCCGTGAGGTTGTCCTCCTTGGGCTTGAGGATCTCCTTCTCCCGCGCGTAGCGGTTGACCAGGGAGGTCAGCGCGGCGCGGAAGCCCTCCTCGTGGGTGCCGCCCTCGTGGGTGTTGATCGTGTTCGCGTAGGTGTGCACGGACTCCGAGTAGGCGGAGGTCCACTGCATGGCCACCTCGACGGCCATGGAGCGGCCGTCCGAGACGTCCTCGGCCTCGAAGGCGATGACGTCGTCGTGGACGTACTCGACCTTCTTGGCGGAGTTGAGGTGCTGGACGTAGTCGAGCAGGCCGTTCTCGTACAGGTAGGTGACGGAGCGGCGCTGGGGCTCCTGCTCCGCCTCCTCCGCCAGGCCGTTCTCCGCGACGTCCTCACCGGCGGCGCCCTCGCCCGCGATCTCGTCGTCGACGACCTCGTTGGACTCCTGGACGCGCTCGTCCGTGAGGGTGATGCGCAGGCCCCTGTTGAGGAAGGCCATCTGCTGGAAGCGGGCACGCAGGGTCTCGTAGTCGAACTCGATCGAGTCGAAGATCTCCGGGTCCGGGTAGAACGTCTGCACGGTGCCCGTGGCGTCCGTGGCCTCCCCCTTCACCAGCTCGCCCTGGGGCACGCCGCCGTCCGCGAAGGACATGCGCCACACGTGCCCCTGACGGCGGACCTCGGTGTCCACGCGGCGGGAGAGCGCGTTGACCACGGAGATGCCCACGCCGTGCAGGCCGCCCGAGACGGCGTAGCCGCCGCCGCCGAACTTGCCGCCGGCGTGCAGGATCGTCATGACGACCTCGACGGTCGGCCTCCCCTCGGTGGGGTGCAGGTCCACGGGGATGCCGCGGCCGTCGTCCGCCACGCGCACGCCGCCGTCGGCCTGCAGTGTGACGTCGATGCCGGTGGCGTAGCCGGCCAGCGCCTCGTCCACGGAGTTGTCCACGACCTCGTACACGAGGTGATGCAGGCCCCGCGGCCCGGTGGAGCCGATGTACATGCCGGGGCGCTTGCGGACGGCCTCGAGGCCCTCGAGCACGGTGATGGCGCTGGCGCCGTACTCACCGGGCACCTTCCGGTCCTTCACCGGGGCCTCGGGCTGCCCGACGGCGTCCGGCACGGCCTCCGGGTTCGGCGCGGCCGACGCGGCGGTCGGCTCCTCCGCGGGGTTCTCGGGCATGGCGTCAACCACGGGTGGCTCACTTCCTCGGACGTCGGCGGCAGGGTCGACCCGCGCGCAGGCGCGCGCCGCCGCCCGGACATAACCGGCACGCGACACGCTCCCGCAGATCCACGGGGGCGGGGGACGGACGACGGCCGGCCCCCTTTCACTGGTCCCAGTGTACCGCCTGACACCCCGAGGGCCCGCATCGACGGGGGTCCGCCGCGGGAGAACACCCGCTCAGCGGCCAGGGACACGGCTCAGGACGTGCGCAGGAGACCGCCCATGTCTCCCGGGCCGTCACCGACCCTGTGAGCGCGCCAGAGCGGCGCCCATGGCCTCGCCGCGTCCGGGACGCCGTCGTGCGCCGCGGGGGGCGGCCCCGGACTCAGCCGTAGGTGTCGCGCGGCCCGCGGCCGCCGCGCACGGTGCGCGGCCCCTTGCGCCAGCTCGGGGCCTGCGGCCCCGCCACCTCGATGCGGGTCACGACGCCGGGCCCGAGCGCCTCGTCGAAGCGCTGCAGGAGCACGGGGCTCATCAGGCGCAGCTGCGTGGCCCACGCGGTGGAGCTCGTCCGGACCCGCACCACGGAGTCCTCGAAGCTCTCCGGGCGGCAGTGCAGCGCGATCTCCGGCCCCACCAGCTCGGCCCAGCGGGTGAGCACGGAGCCGACCGCCACGGGGGTGGACCAGCCGCGGTCGCGGATGAGCCGGCCGAACACGGTGGACACCGTGGCCGGGTCCCGGTCCGCACCCCCGAACGGGCGCCGACGGTCCTGCCGCTCCCGGCCGGCCGACGTCGTGCCCGCCATGGCCCCGGCCAGGCCCGCGCCCGTCCCCCGCGCCCGCAGCGGCGCCTCGCCCCGCTCCCGGGCGGCCTCGCGGACCCGGCGCAGCTGCACGAGCGCCAGGTCCGGCCGGTCCGGCTCGAACGGGGCGGGGGTCTCAGCCATCGGCGCCGCCCTCGCGCCGGGGCTCACGGATGTCCCCCTCCACGGGGGCCGCGGCGGCCACGGCCTCGGAGCCCTCTGCGTCCTGGCGGATGAGCACGCGGTGGGCCGTGAGCTCCTCGGGGACGTCCTCGAGCGCGGCGGCCGTGACGATCACCTGCTCGGCCCGGTGGACGAGCGCGGCGAGGCGGCGGCGACGGGCGGCGTCGAGCTCCGCGAACACGTCGTCCAGGATCAGGACGGGGCGGGCGTCGGGGTCCGGGTCGTCGGCCACGAGCACGTCGTAGGCCGCCATGCGCAGGGCGAGCGCCAGCGACCACGTCTCCCCGTGGGAGGCGTAGCCGCGCGCGGGCGCCGGGCCCAGGAAGAGGGCGAGCTCGTCCCGGTGCGGGCCCACCAGGGTGAGCGCCCGCGCCCGCTCCTCCTCCCGTTGGGCCTCGAGCGTCCGGTGCATGTCCGCGGCCAGGTCCGCCACGGCCGGGACCTCCGCGTGGGTGCCACGGGCCAGCGGGACGGTGGACTCGTAGGCGTAGGCCGCGGCCTTGGAGCCGTTGGTCAGCGCCGCGTACATCTCCTGGAGGGGGCGGGCCAGCAGGCGCAGCACGTGCAGGCGGCCGTGGAGCAGGCGGGCGCCGGCGGCGCAGAGGTGCTCGTCCCAGACGGCGAGGGTCGCGTCCTCCTCGGGGCCCCAGCGGCGAGAGCCGCGGCTCGACTTGAGCAGGGCGTTGCGCTGGCGCAGCACGCGTTCGTAGTCGGCGGCGGCCTCACCGAGGGCCGGACGCAGCTGCACCATGAGCTGGTCGAGGAGACGACGACGGCCACCGGGCTCCCCCGTCACGAGGCTCAGGTCCTCCGGGGCGAAGACCACGGTGCGCAGGATCCCGAGGCCCTCCTTCGCCCGCACGGGGGCGCCGCGGTTGATGGCCACCCGGTTGGACCGGCCCGGCAGGATCTCCAGCTCGAGGGCGACGGTGCGGGACCCGCGGTGCACGCGCCCGGCGATCCGGGCCCGGTCCCGGCCGAAGCGCACGAGCTGCGCGTCCGAGCTGACCCGGTGGGACTGCTGGGCGCCGAGGTAGCCGATCGCCTCCACGAGGTTGGTCTTGCCCACCCCGTTGGCCCCGAGCAGCACCGTGGACCCCGGCGTCAGCTCCAGGTCGGCCCAGCGGTAGGACCGGAAGTCCGCGACGGTGAGGTGGGACAGGTACACGGGAGCGTCCGGCCCCCTGCGTCAGGCGATGCGCACCGGCATCACGAGGTAGCGGTAGTCGGAGACGACGCCGTCCTCCTGGTTCACGCCGGTGAGCAGGGCGGGCTTGGGCGCGGACGTGAACGCGAAGCGCACCTGCGGCTGGTCCACCACGGCCAGGCCCTCGGAGAGGTAGGACGGGTTGAACGCCACGGTGATGTCCTCGCCCTCGAGCGTGCACGGCACGGACTCGTTGGCGCTCGCGTCGTCGCCGGTGCCGGCGTCCAGGGTGACCTGGCCGTCCGTGAACACCATGCGCAGGGCGGTGTTGCGCTCGGCGACGAGGGCCACGCGGCGGGACGCCTCGACCAGGGCGGCGGTGTCCACCACGGCCTGGATGGGGCTGGACTCGGGGAAGAGCGAGCGGATCTTGGGGTACTCGCCGTCCACGAGCACGGAGGTGGTGCGGCGGCCGCCGGAGGCGAAGCCCACGAGGTCGGCGGTCTGACCGAGCAGGATCTCCAGGTCGCCGCCGGAGCCGAGGGACTTGGCGACCTCGGTGAGCGTGCGCGCCTTGATGAGCAGCGACGTCGAGAGGGACGGGTCCGCCGGGGTCCAGCGAATCTCCTTCATGGCCAGCCGGTAGCGGTCCGTGGCCAGGAAGGTCATGGTGTCGCCCTCGATCTCCACCTTCACGGCGGTGAGGATCGGCAGGGTGTCGTCCTTGGAGGCGGCGACGGTGACCTGGGCGACGGCGTGGGCGAACGCGGCCCCGTCCACGGTGCCCGCGGGGGCCGGCAGCTCGGGCAGGGCCGGGTAGTCGCCCACGGGCATCGTGGCCAGGGCGAAGCGGGAGGAGCGGCAGGTGACGAGCACCTTGCCGCCGTCGAGCTCCACCGTGACCTGGGCCTGCGGCAGGGAGCGGACGATGTCGTTCAGCAGGCGGCCGGAGACGAGCACCTGGCCCGCGGTCTCGACGTCGGCCTCGATCTCCAGGCGCGCGGAGGTCTCGTAGTCGAAGCTCGCGATGGACACGACGCCGGCCTCGGCCGTGATCAGCAGGCCCGAGAGCACCGGCACCGGCGGGCGCGGGGACAGGGAGCGGGCGGCCCAGGAGACGGCGTCGGTGAGGATGTCGCGTTCGACGGTGAACTTCACGAGCTGCACTGCCTCTCTGGGGGTGATGACGGGGGTTGCGGGCCCGGGGGGAACGGCGACACGCGGGCCTCAGCATAGGCGGTCCGCGCGGCGGGTGTCAGGTCGGAAGCGAATGACAAGCGTGTGATTCCAAGGATTCCGACCGCACGGGCGCAGCCCGGGCTCTCGAGGCGCTCAGCTCGGTGTGGGGTGGCGGAGATGATGTTGCTTGGCGGAATCTCTGAAGGGGGATCAGAAGTAGTGGTAGCGGGTGTGGATCCTGTGGAGAACGCCGTTCTGCCGCGTCAGCATGCGGATCCGGTTGGGGGAACCGTGTGGACACCCGCTCGTTCGGGGTGTGCATCCGGTGTGGACGAGCCCCGGGGGTCCTTCCCCCGCTCTGCACAGGTTCGACCGGAGTTGTCCAGACTCATCCCCGGATCCACCCCCCAGTTGTCCACATTCCTGTCCACAGGACGCGTCCACACCCGTCGAAAACCGCGAGATCATGCGGTTTTCGGCTGTGGAGATCTGTGGATACATGTGGACCATCGAATGACATCCGTGTGATTCACCAGCCTGTGCACCGTCGCCGTCCCCAGGGGTGTGGACGCGGCGTGAGCGGCCTGATTCCGCCATCCACAGGGGCGGAGGTTGTCCACAGCACCGGGGGTTCTCCACAGAGTTGTCCACACCGGTGGACAATGTGGACGAAGGCTCGAGTCCCGGTCGAATGTTCGAACCGGGACTCGAGGGTGGGACGGCGGGTGGCTCAGGCGCCGCGCTGTTTCCGCTTGATCTCGTTGGTGAGCTCGGTGACCTGGTTGTAGATCGTCCGCCGCTCGGCCATCAGCTCGCGGATCTTGCGGTCCGCGTGGATGACGGTGGTGTGGTCGCGGCCGCCCAGGACCTGGCCGATCTTGGGCAGGGACATCTCGGTCAGCTCGCGCAGCAGGTACATGGCGATCTGCCGCGCCGTCACCAGCGTGCGGGTGCGGGACTTGCTGGTCAGCTCCTCGAGGGTGAGATTGAAGTACTCCCCCGTGGCGTGCAGGATCAGCTCCGGGGTGATCTCGTGCGCCGTCTCGTCCGTGATCAGGTCCTTGAGCACATGCTCGGCCAGCTCGATGTCCACGGTCTGCCGGTTGAGTGAGGCGAACGCGGTCACGCGGATCAGCGCGCCCTCGAGCTCGCGGATGTTCGTGGAGATGCGCGAGGCGATGTACTCCAGCGCCTCCGGCGGGGCCACGAGCCCCTCGGCCTCCGCCTTCTTCCGGAGGATCGCGATGCGCGTCTCGAGGTCCGGCGGCTGGATGTCCGTGATCAGCCCCCACTCGAAGCGGGAGCGCAGCCGGTCCTCGAACCCGGAGAGCTGCTTGGGCGGCAGGTCCGAGGTGATGACCACCTGCTTGTTGTTGTTGTAGAGCGTGTTGAAGGTGTGGAAGAACTCCTCGACCGTCGCCTCCTTGTCCGCCAGGAACTGGATGTCGTCGATCAGCAGGATGTCCACGTTGCGGTAGACCTGCTTGAACGAGGCGCCCTCGTCGTGGCGGATGGAGTTGATGAAGTCGTTGGTGAACTCCTCCGAGTTCACGTACCGCACCCGCAGGCCCGGGTAGAGGCGGCGGGCGTAGTGCCCGATCGCGTGCAGCAGGTGCGTCTTGCCCAGGCCGGACTCGCCGTAGATGAACAGCGGGTTGTACGCCTTCGCCGGCGCCTCGGCCACAGCGTTCGCGGCGGCGTGCGCGAACCGGTTGGACGAGCCGATCACGAACGTCTCGAAGTGGTAGCGGTCGTTGAGGCGGCTGGTCTCCGCGGACGTCGACGGCGGTGCGGGGGTCGGCTTGCCGTTCCCGCTCGGGGCCGCGGTCGCGGCGGGCACGACGTCGGCCGGCGGCTCGATGCGGAAGCCCGGCAGCTCCTCGGCGACGGCGCGGCGGGAGGTGGCGGCGGTCGCGGCCGGGGGCAGCTCGACGTCCGGCGCCGCGGCGTCGGACGGCCCGCCGGCGAGGGAGGAGCGGCGGGCCTCGGAGGAGGGGGTCCGCGGCGGCTGCAGGTTCGCATCGATCGAGATGGCCAGCAGGATCTCCTCGCGGAACTCCTGGGTCAGGGCGTCCGTGAGGGCGTCGGCCACCTGGGTGCCCTGGAGGGTCTCGCGGGTGGTCTCGTTCGGCACGGCCAGCAGGAGCGTGTTGCCGATGAGGCCCTGCGGCTGGGCCAGGTAGACGAAGCCCATGAGGCGGGCGCTGACCCGCGCGTCGTCCTCGAGGGAGCCCAGGACGGAGCGCCACGAGCTGAGCACGGCCTGGTCTGCCACCACGGAGGCTTCCTTTCCTGGGACAGACGTCCCCGAGGACGGGGGCGGCTGCGCGAGACGGACGACGGTGCTCGGAGTCTAACGGTTGTCCACAGGGTTGTGCACAGACGGTGGACAACCCCTATCATCCTGTGGACGACCGTCCCGGGCGCCCACGGGCGTCCGGGATCCGCGCGCACCCGTTTGACCCCTGCGTACCCCGGCCACTAGAGTCGTCTGGTCCCCCGGGTGTCGGTTGATCGTGCCCGCCGGGGATTTCATGTCAGAGCCTCACCGGTCCTTCCCCCTGGTCCACCTGCTCAGGTCGACGGTCGAAGGCACACAACACGTCGTGGAGAGATCACAGTGACCAAGCGCACGTTCCAGCCCAACAACCGCCGTCGTGCCCGCAAGCACGGCTTCCGTGCCCGCATGCGCACCCGCGCCGGCCGCGCCATCCTGTCCGCTCGCCGCGGCAAGAACCGCGCCGAGCTGTCCGCCTGAGGACCTCGGTCCAGGGACGGCGCGCCCCGTGCTGCCCCGTGACCGTCGCGTCCGCACGCCCGCGGAGTTCCGTCACCTCGGTCGCACCGGCACCCGCGCGGGTCGGCGCACCGTCGTGGTGAGCGTCGCCACGGACCCCGATCAGACCCGGTCCACGTCGCCGAGCGCCCCTCGGCCGCGGGCCGGGTTCGTCGTGTCCAAGGCCGTGGGGAACGCGGTGACCCGCAACCGGGTGAAGCGGCGGCTGCGCGCCGTCGTCGCGGATCAGATGCGCCTGCCCCCGCTGCGCGACCTGCCGGTTCTGGTGCAGGTCCGCGCGCTGCCGGCCGCCGCCGAGGCGGACTACGCGCTGCTGCGCCGCGAGACCGTCGGCGCGCTCGGCAAGGCCCTGAAGCCGCACCTGCCCGCCGCCTCGGAGCACGCGTAGATGACCGTCACGCCCTCGCCCTTCGTCGTGCTCGAGCCCTCCCGTGAGTGGGGGCCGCTGCGCGCGCTGCCGTCCGCCCTGCTGGCGGGCCTGCTCACGGTCTATCGGGCCGTGGTCTCCCCGCTGTACGGACCCGTGTGCCGGTTCTTCCCCAGCTGCTCCGCCTACGGGCTGGAGGCCGTGCACGTGCACGGCGCGGTGCAGGGGTCGTGGCTCGCCGCGCGGCGCATCGGCCGGTGCCATCCCTGGAACGACGGCGGCGTGGACCCGGTCCCGCCCGGGCACCGACGCTGGCCGCCGGGCCGGCAGCCGCGCATCCTCGCCCTGAACCACCCTCCCATCCCACCTGATCTCCCGCAGGAGGATTGACCCCCATGTTCGAAGCCATCCTCTCCCCGTTCCGCTGGCTGATGTCCTGGCTGCTCGGGGCGTTCCACAGCATCCTGGAGTTTGCGGGCCTGCCCGCGGACTCCGGCTGGACGTGGGCCCTGTCCATCCTCCTGCTGGTGGTGCTCATCCGCACCCTGCTGATCCCGCTGTTCGTCAAGCAGATCAAGGCGCAGCGCGCCATGCAGGCCATCCAGCCCGAGCTGCAGAAGCTGCAGGCCAAGTACAAGGGCAAGAAGGACCAGCTCTCCCGCCAGGCCATGGCCATGGAGCAGCAGGCGCTCATGAAGGAGCACAAGGCGAACCCGTTCGCCGCCTGCCTGCCGCTGCTGATCCAGATGCCGTTCTTCTTCGCGCTGTACCAGGTGCTGATCGGCGCCCGCGGCGCGGCCGAGCGCGGCGAAGCCATGGACGCCCTGTCCGCGGACCAGATCCGCTCCTTCGAGGGCTCCACGATCTTCGGCGCCCGCATGTCGGACACCTTCATGAACTCGCTCGGCGCGCCGGGCAGCACGCCCGTGATCATCACGGCGATCGTGCTGATCCTGTTCATGTCGGGCTCGATGTTCTACATGCAGAAGATGCTCATGACGAAGAACATGACGCAGCAGGCCCTCTCCGGGCCCATGATGCAGACGCAGCAGATCATGCTCTACGCCATGCCCCTGATCTTCGGCATCGGCGGCATCAACTTCCCCATCGGCGTGCTCCTGTACTGGACCTACTCCAACTTCTGGGCCGTCGGCCAGCAGTGGTGGATCATCCGCAACAACCCGACCCCGGGCTCCCTCGCCGAGAAGGAGCTCAACGAGCGCCGCGCCGCGAAGGGCCTGCCCCCCGTGGGCCAGAAGGTGTCGAACGCCGAGGCCACGCCCTCGTCCGCGCACACCCAGGCGGGCCGCGGCGGCGCCGTGCTGAACGGTGAGGTCGTCCGCGAGTCGGGTCAGCGCCTCCAGCCCCAGCGCAAGAACCGCAGGAGGAAGTGAGCATGTCCGCCGAGAACGTGACCCCGGCCCCCGAGGCCGAGGACACCGTCGTCGAGACCCCCGCGGGCCAGGGCTCCCGCGTCGAGGAGCAGGACGGTGCCGCCGTCTCGGAGGCGGTGCGCCGCCTCGAGGAGGAGGGCGACGTCGCCGCGGACTACGTCGAGGAGCTGCTCGACATCGCGGACCTGGACGGGGACATCGACATCGAGGTCCGTGACGGGCGCACGTACGTGTCCGTCGTCTCCGAGGACCACGACGAGCGCCTGGACGACCTCGTCGGCCCCGACGGCCGCACCCTGGAGGCCCTGCAGGAGCTCGTCCGGCTGGCCGTGCTCGCCGCCACGGGGCACCGCTCCCGGCTGATCCTGGACGTCTGCGGGCACCGGGAGCGCCGCAACGTCGCCCTGCGCACCGCCGCCCAGGCGGCCGTCGAGCGCGTCCGCGCCGGCGAGGGTCCCGTGCACCTCGAGCCCATGGGCGCGTACGAACGCAAGATCGTCCACGACGTCGTCGCGGACGCCGGCCTGACCTCCGAGTCGGAGGGCGAGGGCGCCCGCCGGCACGTGGTCATCTCCGCCGATGACTGAGCGGGGCTCGGCCTACGAGCAGCGCCCCGGGCTGGATCCTCAGGACCGGGGCGAGCGCCCCGCGCCCGTGGGGCAGCCGGCACCGCCGCTGACCGATGCGCTGCGGCCGGCCGCCGTCGAGCTGTTCGGCGAGGCCCTCCCCCGGGCCGAGGCCTACGTGGCCCACCTGGCGGACACCGGCATCGAGTGGGGCCTGATCGGCCCGCGCGAGGCGCCACGTCTCTGGGAGCGCCACGTCCTGAACTGCGCCGTGGTCGAGGAGCTCCTCCCGCAGGGCGCGCTCGTGGCCGACGTCGGCTCCGGTGCGGGCCTGCCCGGCCTGTGCCTCGCGCTCGCGCGCCCCGACTGCCAGTTCCTGCTCATCGAGCCGCTCGAGCGGCGCGTGGAGTGGCTGGACATGGTGGTCGCCGACCTCGGGCTGGAGAACGTGGACGTGATCCGCGGCCGCGCCGAGCAGGTCTCCGGGAACCTCGACGTCGACGTCGTGACCGCCCGCGCCGTGTCCGCGCTGAAGACCCTCGTGCCCCTGACCATGCCGATGCTGCAGGGCGCCGGGGAGCTGCTGGCGATCAAGGGCCGCTCCGCGGCCGACGAGATCGCCGCCGCCCGCAAGGTCCTGCGCAAGTATGGTGGTGCCGAGCCCGAGATCCTCACGGTGGGCGAGGGCCTGCTGCCTGAGACCACCACCGTCGTGCGCATCAGCGCGCGTCCCCGCTGACCCCTCCCCCACCGGGACGGGGCGGGCCGGGCGGCAGCAGATCCGCACACCCGCGACCCAGGAGGTAGAGCCGCATGGCGCAGGAGCAGGAGAGCCGGGGTGGGGCCTGGAGGGCCCTGCGCCAGAAGTGGACCGGCCGGACCGCCGAGAAGGGCGGCGCCGACGCCGAGGAGCCCGCGCGGCTTCAGCGGCGCCGTCTGACGCGCCCCGACCGCACCCGCGTGTTCACGACGTCCAACCAGAAGGGCGGCGTCGGCAAGACGACGACGACGGTCAACCTGGCCGCGGCCCTCGCCCGCGCGGGCATGCGGGTGATGGTGGTGGACATCGACCCGCAGGGCAATGCGTCCACCGCGCTGAACATCCCCCACACCGGAGACGTCGCCTCCGTGTACGACGTGCTCCTGGGCGAGATGGAGATCCAGGACGTCGTGCAGGACGCCCCGGACGTGGACGGCCTGCAGGTGGTGCCTGCGACGATCGACCTGGCCGGTGCCGAGATCGAGCTGGTCTCGCTGGTGGCCCGCGAACAGCGACTGTCGCGGGCGCTCGAGGCGTACACCGCCTGGCGCGAGGGGGACGGCCAGGAGCGGCTGGACTACGTGTTCATCGACTGCCCGCCGTCCCTGGGCCTGCTGACGGTCAACGCGTTCGTGGCGGCCGAGGAGGTGCTCATCCCGATCCAGGCCGAGTACTACGCCCTCGAGGGCCTCTCCCAGCTGCTCAAGAACGTGCAGATGATCCAGAAGCACCTGAACCCGCGTCTCCAGGTGAGCACCATCCTGCTGACGATGTTCGACGCGCGGACCAACCTCGCCGTGCAGGTGGCGGAGGAGGTCCGGACGCACTTCCCGGAGCAGCTGCTGAGCACCACGATCCCCCGCAACGTCCGCATCTCCGAGGCCCCCAGCTATCAGCAGACGGTGCTGACGTACGACCCGGCCTCGGCCGGCGCCATGGCGTACCGGGAGGCGGCCGCGGAGATCGCCGGCCGCGGGGCGCCGACGGCCCTGAAGGGCTGACGCCCAGCCGGCCGCTGCGGCGGTCGCCGGGTGGCGCTGCTGGCGACGACGAAGCCCGCCGGAGGGAGTGATCCCCCCGGCGGGCTTCGTCGTGAGTGAGTGCGGCCCCCAAAGATGTGGGATGGTAAGACAAGCGGAATCGCTGGGCATGTCGAAAGTTCGTGTTTCACGTGAAACGACGGTCTCCGTGGGGCGAGCGTGGTGCCGCCTCGGCGGGACGACGGGGAGGGGTGTCCGTGGTCGACCGCCTCCGTCTGACACGCTCCCGTCTCCTCTCCTGGGCCGGCCCCTCCGCCGCGTCGGCCAGGCACACCTGTCGCAGGGCGTGGGGGCGGCCGCAGGCGGCGACACACGAGCTCACGGGGCGGGGTGTACGGCACGGTCGCGGGGCGGCGACGGAGGCTGTGCGGGCCGGCGGTGCACCCTGCGTTGAAGTGCTCCTCGGGAGCTGCGCGATGCGTGGGGAACGTCCTGGCCGCCGGGCGTGGCCGTGCAGGGCTCGGTCCGTCCCCGCTCCCCTCCCCCACGATCAGCCCTCCTCGCGGTCGGTGAAGTGCAGGGAATGGGGAGCGAGAGCGGAGGTCGAGCCGTGGTGTGGCCGAGGGGTGCGGGCCGGTCGGTCGTCAGCGTGTGCGGGAGCAGACGTCAGCGGCGTGGTGGAGTGCTGTGCTTCGTCTGAGTAGAACGGGCCGGATGGCGGCGCCTGATGGACAGTTCTGCTGTGCAGTCCTGTGTGCAGAGTAGGAGAGACTCCGGCGAGGTGGGGCGGCCGCAGGCCCCGATGTATACAAAGACAAGTATATGAGCTGGCAAGTTGCGGAGTCAGCCGTGTCTGCCCGCGATTGTTGATGTTGATATGTGGACAAGATCTGTGGACTAGGAGACGTCAAGGAAGCGCGGTCATGGATTCATCGGAGGTGTCGACGGACTCCGGTGAGTTCGCTGCTGCGGCCGACGCCGAGGCACGGGTCGGCGTGTGAACGGGAACGCGGGTGTGGTCCCCTTCCCCGGGGATCTTGCGGGGTCTCGGTCTGAGACGGGGTAATGCGCTGAGTCTTCGTGATCGTGTGACGAGGCGGGAGTCAGGGCGTCGAGTGATGGAGCGGTCGCCGGAGGTTTCACGTGAAACACCGGGTTCCCCTGGCGATCCCCGAGGGAAGCCACGCGCGCAAGGGCCGACGAGGTGAAGCCCCGGTTCCCCATGAGACGGCCCTTAGATCCTCGTGGACGGTCTGGGCTGCCATAATGAATGGATCCAGAACGTTGGATGGGAAACTTGTCTTGTCACGGTATTTGTCGTCCGGTGCTTGGCTTGAGCACGGAGCTGTACGCCCAACGGGAGAAAGTCGGTGCATGGTGCGCTGGCATGGGACTCGCCGTCCGGTGTTCCCTCCGAGTCTGCGCCGTGCGTTTCACGTGAAACAGAACGACCGCGTGTCTGTGCTCGACGCATCCGCGTTAGTACGTCAGCGTCGCGTGGAGTCTGAATGTCGAACGCACGTCACGCGCCCTGTGGACGCGTGCATCGGGGTGCACCCGCGGGTGGGCCGACTTCCGTGGCATGCGTGATCAGTCGACACCTCCAACGGAACGTTTCACGTGAAACGAGCCTCGGGTGAGGGGGCCGTGCCGCGACATCACCACTTCGGGCTATCCAAGGCACACGCGATCAGTGCCGCCCATGCGGTGACCGAGAACGACACAACAAGATAACACCGGTTCGTAAGGAGCAGTTACGTCAACGATCGGGGGCCCCGTCCGTGTTCTCTGCGACACAGTCATTCGTGTTTCACGTGAAACACGGTCGGCGACGCAACGTTCGATTCGTGGGCTGCGCGGGTGTGAGGAAGCACTGAACACAAGGCGACGAGAAGTCCGAGCTCGGCCGTTCGGTGATTCAAGTGTCCACACCATACCGCAGGGGAGTGGAGCGTTGCTTCGCTACTGGTCCGCCATTTTCCAACCGATGACGCGCAATAAATATCCTGCGGCTAGCCAGCATGTTTGAATACCGTACGCATTGGACGGTTGATCGGCCCCGGGACACCGAGAACACAAGCAGCTACAACTGTGATTCGTCAACTGCCGACTGGCCGGCTGAGGGATCGCGTTTCACGTGAAACGGGTGGACCTTACGAGAAACCACGAGAGAGTCCTGAGGGATTGCAGCCGCACCCTCCTGGAGCCCCCAACTCAGAGTGTTCCACGTGAAACACTCACTCTCGCGGCAGACGTCCACGCGCACGCCCCCGCCCCCTCGCGTGGCCACCAACAGTCGGGGCCAGCGCAACGTGCGGGGTCTCCTCGCGCCGCCCGGAATCATCGAGATCAGACCGCTCACCTACACTGATCGCAGACCCACTCACTGCAGGAGGACCCGTTGAAGACGAGCCGTCGAGGAGGCCTGGGGCGAGGCCTCGGCGCCCTGATCCAGAGCACTGTAGAAGTCCCGGAAGAGAACGCCGAGACATCCTCCTCCCCGAAGGACTCTCGGATGCCCGCGAAGAGTGGCCCGGAGGCCGCCGCGGCAGCGGAGAGCACGACGACATCGACGCGCAGCACCGCGACCACCAAGACGTCAGGGGAGTCCACTGAGCCGGACCCGTCGGGGCCGCAGCGAAAGACCACGGCCCGCCCACCGCAGGCCGCGAAATCAACTCCCGCGACTGGCCGGAACGCCTCGCCCGGCACTCAGACAGGGGCCACCTCGTCGAAGCGTGCCTCTCGACCCGCTCAGCGTCCCGTCGACGTCTTCTTCTCCGCCGACTCCGAGGACGCACCTGCGGCGCGATCCACCAAGGGGCGCCCGGCCATGCCGACGGTGAAGGCGCCCAGCAAGCGCGCCACCGCCGCGGCGTCGTCGAGGGAGGAACCGGTGGACACGACCGCGGAGTCCGTCGCGACCGTGGGGATCGTATCAGCGGACATCGCGGTCCTGCGGGAGATCCCGGTGGGGGACATCCACCCGAACCCGCGGCAGCCGCGTGAGGTGTTCGACGAGGACCACATGGCGGAACTGGTCACCTCGATCCGCGAGGTCGGCATCCTGCAGCCGATCGTCGTGCGCGAGGTGGACGGCCCCACCCCCTATGAGCTGATCATGGGCGAGCGCCGGTGGCGCGCCACCCAGAAGGCCGGCCTGGACACCATCCCGGCGATCGTCCGCCAGACCCCGGACCAGGACCTCCTGCGGGATGCTCTGCTGGAGAACCTGCACCGCTCCCAGCTGAACCCGCTCGAAGAGGCCGCCGCCTACCAGCAGCTCATGGAGGACTTCGCCTGCACGCAGGAGGAACTGTCCCAGCGCATCGGCCGCTCTCGTCCGCAGATCTCCAACACGCTGCGGCTGCTCAAGCTGCCGCCCCTCGTGCAGCGCCGCGTGGCCGCCGGCACGCTCTCGGCCGGCCATGCGCGTGCGCTGCTCGGTCTCACGGACCCGTCGGACATGGAGCGTCTGGCGCAGCGGATCCAGTCGGAGGGCTTGTCCGTCCGGTCCACGGAGGAGGCGGTCGCGCAGCTGCAGGGCGGGCTCCGGCCGGGCCGCACGCCGCGGCGCAGCACGGACGACGCCCGCCACGAGCGCCTGGACCACTACGCCACCGCGCTCACCAGCCGCCTGGACACCGCCGTGAAGATCACCCTCGGCGCGCGCAAGGGCCGCATCGCCATCGACTTCACCACCGTGGAGGACCTGAACCGCATCATGGACCTCATCCAGGGCGGTCAGGACGGCAAGGGGAAGGGCAAGAAGTCCTGATCCGGAGTTCCCGCGGACGGCGTCCACGGGCACCCGCCGCTGGTCCTGAAGATCAACGCACGACGGCCCCGTCACCCTCTGGGGTGACGGGGCCGTCGTGGTGAGTGGGGGAGGGGCTCAGCCGAGCAGGGCCGAGAACTCCTTCTCCAGCGCGGCCTTGGGCTTGGCGCCCACGGACTCGGCGACCTTCTCGCCGTTCTGGAAGCCCACGACGAGCGGGATGGAGGTGACGCCGTAACGCGCGGCGATGGCCGGGTTCTCGTCCACGTTGAGCTTGGCGATCACGGCCTTGCCCTCGTGCTCCACGGCCATGTCCTCCAGGACGGGCCCGAGCATGCGGCACGGGCCGCACCACTCGGCCCAGAAGTCCACGAGGACGGGCAGCTCGGACTGGAGGACCTTCTGGTCGAAGTCGGCGTCGGTGACGGTGATGGTGCTCATGGCAGCCTCCTGGGGTTTGTTCTGTGTCTGACGAGGGTGGACAGGGGTGTTATCGACATGATTCATGACGCTCCGTCAGGGGTCATGAGTCAGTGGCTCATGCCGGGTTCGCGTCCGACTCCGGGCCGGCCGGCGCGGCCTCCTCCACGTCGGCCACGGTCGCGAGGTAGTGCTCCACGTCCTGGGCGGCCACGCAGCCCGAGCCGGCGGCGGTGATGGCCTGGCGGTAGGTGTGGTCCGTGACGTCGCCGGCGGCGAAGACGCCCGGCTGGGAGGTCCGCGAGGACGGATGGTCGATGCGGATCGTGCCGTGCTCCGTGAGCTCCACCTGGCCCTGCACCAGGTCCGTGCGCGGGTCCTGGCCGATGGCGACGAACAGGCCGGTCACGTCCAGCGTGGACGCCTCGCCGGTGCGGGTGTCCCGCAGGCGGAGGGTGTTGACCTTGTCGTCACCCGTCACCTCCGTGACCTCGGTGTTCCAGCGGAACTCGATCTTCTCGTTCTCCATGGCCCGGTGGGCCATCACCTTGGAGGCGCGCAGCTCGTCCTTGCGGACCAGCACGGTCACCTTGGACGCGAACTTCGTGAGGAACAGGGCCTCCTCCATGGCGGAGTCGCCGCCGCCCACGACCGCGATCTCCTGCTCGCGGAAGAAGAAGCCGTCGCACGTGGCGCACCAGCTGACGCCGTGGCCGGAGAGGCGCTCCTCGCCGGGAACGCCGAGCTTCCGGTAGGCGGAGCCGGTCGTGAGGATGACCGCGTGGGTGCGCAGCTGGGTGCCGTCGCCGAGCGTGAGCACCTTGGGGTTCGACGTCAGGTCGGCCTGCACGACGTCGTCGTAGACCACCTCCGTGTTGAACCGGCGGGCCTGGGCCTCGAGGTTCGCCATCAGCTCGGGCCCCTGCACACCCTCCGGGAAGCCCGGGAAGTTCTCCACCTCGGTGGTGTTCATCAGCTCGCCGCCCGCGGTCACCGCCCCGGCCACCAGGACCGGGGAGAGCTCGGCGCGGGCGGTGTAGATCGCCGCGGTGTATCCGGCGGGGCCGGATCCGACGATCACGACGTTGTGGACGCTCTGGTCCTGGGCGGTGGGGGCCACGGGTTCCTCCAGTGGATCGGGGTGGTGGACGCTCCTCCAGGACAACGGCGGAGCCACGGGCGGGTATTCCGCGGTGCCGGGGCCGCGGTGCGACGACGTCCGGCGACGGCGGCCGGAAGGTCCGGCGCGCCGTCGCCCGGGCGCGGGGTCAGCGGACGGCGATCTCGCCGAAACGCAGGCCGAACGGGAGGTCCGACGTCGTGCCCTCCAGCTGGGGCAGCGAGGTGAGGCTGACGATCACGTACTCGGCCTCGGCCTCGGTGCCCTCGAACGGCACGGGGATGGAGACGGTGTCCTGGTCGAAGGTGCCGTTGCCGATCTCCTTGGCGTTCGCGCCCTCGGGGGAGTCGGCGATGTAGGCGAACCAGGCGCCACCGGTGGCCCCCGTGCTCTGCAGGGTCACCTCGTTCACCTCGGTGCGCTCCTCGAGCTGGACCACGAGGTTCATGCTCTCCACATAGCCGCCGAAGTTCGGCCGTGCGTAGGCGAAGGTGCGCCACACGGTGGTGGGGTCGCCGTCGATGAGGTTGCTCAGGTCCGCGTCGTGCTCGGCCTCGTGCTCCGGCAGGTCCGGCACCGAGCGCAGGGCCTGGACGGGCTGCGGGGCGGCCGCGGCGCTCTCGCTGGTCGGGGTGGGGGAGGGGCTGGTGCTCTCCGACGGCGACGGGGTGTCCGATGCGGACTCGGACGACGCAGACTCAGACTCGGACGACGCGGCCGCGGCCTGCGGGGCCGGCCCGCCGCGCAGGTTCTGGGCCAGCAGCACCCCGCCCACGACGAGTGCGGCCAGCAGGCCGAGCACGAGGAGCAGGGCCAGCGGACCGCCGCCGCGCGTGCGGCCGTTGCCGTCGCCCGGGTCGGCCACCGTGGCGCCGTCGTCGCCCCCGGTGGTGGCCGGGGCGGCCAGAGCATCCGGAGCCGCGGCGGCGGACGTCGAACCGGCAGCCGCCGCGGTGGCCCCCGTTGCGGCCCCGGCAGCCACCGGCGCGGCCGTGCTGCGGGACTCCTCGTGGACGGGCGGCGCGGACTCGGCCACGATCGCTCGGCGGGGGACGGGACGCTGGCGCCGCACGGGGATCGCCTCGGTGTCCGGGGCGACCGGCTCCGGCGCGTCGGTCTTCTCGGCCGCCACGGGCTCGACGGGCTCGGTGGGCGGCGTGGCCCCGTCGGCATCGGCGTCGGTGGTCTGCGCGGCGGCGGCCCCCGCCGCGACAGCCGGGAGTGCGGCGGTGCCCGCCTGGGCCTCGCGCTTCTCAGCTTCGCGCTCCGCGGCCTCGCGTTCCTGGGCCGCGCGCTTCTCAGCCTCGCGCCGCTCGGCCTCCCGGGCCCGCTCCTCCTCGGCACGACGGCGGGCCTCGGCCCGGCGCTCGAGCTCGCGGCGCTCGGCCTCCTCCCGCTCCGCGGCCAGCCGGGCCTGCTCGGCCTCTCGCTCGCGCGCGGCCCGATCCTCAGCCTCCTGCTCCGCCTGGCGACGGGCGCGCTCGGCCTCGGCGCGGCGCTCCTCCTCGGCACGCTCCTCCGCCTCCCGGCGCTCGCGTTCTGCGCGCTCGGCGGCCTCCTTGCGCTCCCGCTCGGCCCGCTCCGCGGCCTCCCGTTCGGCGCGGGCCCTCTCCTCGGCCTCCTTGCGCTCCCGCTCGGCCCGCTCGGCGGCCTCCCGCTCGGCCCGCTCGCGCTCCTCCTGCTGCTTCCGGGTGGCGGCGTCCGCCGCGGCCAGGGCCGACGCCCCGGCGGCCGCCTTCGCCGCGGTGCCGTCGGAGGGACGGACCCGCTCGGCGAGGCGCTCGGAGAGGCGGTTCAGGAACCCGGGACGACGCTGGGCCTCGTCCTCGTCCGCGCGGAGCCGGCGGTCGAGGTCGGTGTAGTACGCCTCGTCGTCGTCGTAGGCGTGGGGGTCTCCGGTCCGCGACTCGCCGAACAGCTCGGAGCCGAGGCTGTCCGTCTGGAACGGCTCCACGTACAGCTCCTGCGGGTACGCCAGACCCAGCAGGACGTCCGGGTCGGGGTCCCCGCCGGCGATCAGGTACGTGCGGCCCTCGGACAGCCCCAGGTCGAGCACCTGCACGTCGTCGGTGCGCTCGCCCGTGGCCAGCTCCCGCGCGGACGAGGCCACCTGCGTGGCGTTCTCACGTGAGGCCACGAGCACGGTGACGCGGCGGTTGAGCACCTGGTCCGTGCCCAGGAACACCATGTCCTGGTCCGCGGACGTCACCACGTGCTGGGTGATGCGATAGCGGCCGCCCAGGACGGCGCCGACGGCGATGGGCTGGGGCACGGGCTCTTCTCCTGACGACGGGGTCGGAATCCGATGATACGTGGCGTGGCCGTCGCGGCCAGAGATCAGCCGACGCGCAGCAGACGACCCAGCGCCGGCACGCGGGCGACGAGCGGCCGGAGGGCGTCGTCCAGCTCGGGGAACCGCATGGCCCGCAGCACCATCAGGTACACCGGACCCATCGCCACGGCGGCCACCGCGCACGTGAGCAGCGCCGTCCCGATGGAGTTCCACGCGAACCCGCCGGTGTACCCGCCCAGCAGCCACACGACGACGACGCCCGCGGCCGCCGCGGCCAGCGCGGCCAGGCCGGTCTGGACGTGGGCACG
The DNA here is from genome assembly GCF_017168505.1 of Micrococcus sp. KRD077. Taxonomy (NCBI): domain Bacteria; kingdom Bacillati; phylum Actinomycetota; class Actinomycetes; order Micrococcales; family Micrococcaceae; genus Micrococcus; species Micrococcus sp. KRD077. Next base: position 40,244 of record NZ_JABFAZ010000013.1, read on the forward strand.
CAGCACGGATGCGAGGCCGTAGTCCCCGAACCGGCGCACGGTGAGCACATGGGTCAGGACGAACTGGTACACGTACGAGACGGACGAGGCGACCGCGACCCACAGGGCCATGGACCACAGCGGCAGCAGCATCGCGCCCGCCCACGAGAGCAGCAGCATCAGGAGCGAGCCGCTGACCTGGACCACCATCGGCACCTTGGCGTCCTCGGCGGCGTAGAACACGCGCAGCAGGTAGAAGGAGCCCGAGCGGAACGGGATGGACAGCGCCAGCGCGAGCAGGACCGAGCCCACCGCGACGCCGGCCACCATCGCCGTCTCGGCCGTCGAGCCGAAGACGCGGCCCAGGGGGCCCGCCAGGACCACCACGCCGGCGAGGCAGAACATCAGCGGCACGGTGAACGCGCGCAGACCCTGCGCCGTCGTGCGTCGCACCGCGGACATGTCCTGGCGGCCCATGGCGCGGGCCAGCCGGTTGAAGAGCACGGTGGCCAGGGAGAGCACGAACACCGAATGGGGCAGCACGGCCATCAGCATCGCCATGTTGTACGCGGCCACACCGGGGATGGCCGCCTGCGCCATCTCGGCGCTCCAGGTCTCCGTGCCGGGGATGCGCAGCTCGCCGCGGTCGCGGGCCTCCGTGGCGGAGGTGACGTACCGCTGGCACAGCAGGAGCACCACGTTCGTGGCGACCATCGTGATCAGGGTGTACCCGGCGATCCGGCCGGTGTCCCGCAGGCCGATGCCCTTCCAGCCAAACCGCGGGCGCAGACCCAGGCCGAGCCCGCGCAGCGGCAGGAAGAGGATCACGGCCTGCAGCACGACGCCCAGGGTGTGGCCGCCGGCCAGCACGACCGTCTGTGCGCTCGTCCACCCGGCGAGGTCGTCCCCGGCCCGGTACGCCCCGAACATGCCCAGGTACAGCACGATCGCGCCGATCGCGACGACGTTGTTCAGCACCGGCGCCCACATGTAGGCGCCGAAGCGCCCGTTGGCATTGAGCACCTGCCCCACCAGCGCGTACATGCCGTAGAAGAACACCTGGGGCAGACACCACAGGGCGAACACGGTGGCCATCTCGAGCTTCTCCGGCGACCAGCCGCGGGTCAGGGCCGTCATGAGCGGGGCCGCCGCCAGCATGACCACCACCGTGCCGGCGAGCATCACGAGCGTGCCGAGCGTCATCAGGCGGGAGGTGTAGTCCGCGCCCCGGTCGGCGTCGCGGGCGTGCTTGATCAGCTGCGGCACGAGCACGACGTTGAACACGCCGCCCACCAGGAGCAGGTAGATCACGTTCGGGAGGGAGTTGGCGATCTCGAAGATGTCGGCCATGTCCGCGGACAGGCCGATCGCCACCGTCACCAGCGTCGCACGGACGAGGCCCAGCACGCGGGAGAGGAGCGTGCCGGAGGCCATGATCGCGGTGGACCGGCCGGCGCGGCGCTCGCCCTCGGGGGTCTCGTCCGCGGGGTCCACGGCGGCCGGATCCGTGGCGGGGGCGGGGTCCGTCGTCGTCGGCTCCTCGTCGGCGACGCCGGCGTGGGCGGGGTCCTGCGCTCGGCGCGGGGCGGGTCTGCTGCTCAAGGGTCACCCAATCGTGGTCGGAAGGCCCCGTGCCGGGGGCGGTGGATCAGGGGCGGGGGCCCCGGGCACCGCCCGGGGGGAAGTGCTGGTCGACCACCTGGCGGGCCAGGTCGACGATCCGGCGCTCGTTGGCGAAGGAGAGGCGGCGCGCGACGTCCTCAAGCCGCACCCACGCGACGTCCACGGCCTCGTGGTCCGGGTCGTTCTCCGTGGTCAGCTCGCCGCCCGTGGCGCGCAGCAGGAAGTGGTGCACGGTCTTGTGGACGCGGTGCCGGGCGACCGTGAACCAGTAGTCGATCGCGCCGAGCGGCTCGAGGATGTGGCCGGCGATCCCGGTCTCCTCCTCCACCTCGCGCACGGCCGCCTGCCGGTGGTCCTCCTCACCCTCGGGATGGCCCTTGGGCAGGCACCACTCGAGCCGACCACCGCGGTTGTAGCGGGCGATCACAGCCACCTCGAGGCCGCCGTCATGCTCGCGGACGATGACGCCGCCGGCGGAGACCTCTTCCACCGTGGGCAGGGAGGCGGC
>NZ_JABFAZ010000013.1:42453-51641 GCF_017168505.1 Micrococcus sp. KRD077
GGTGGGGGATAGCCGGAGGCTTTGGCCCATCCAGGTCCGGATGGGATGATCGACCGCTGTGAGTTCCGACCAGCGCACCGCGCCCGTGCCCCGCCATGCCCTGTCGCCCCAGGACGGCGCGCCCGCCGTCAAGGTCGGCACGCGGGTCAGTCGCGGCCCCGGCCGGGTGACCGCCCTCGACGGGCTGCGGGGGATCGCGGTGCTCGCCGTGCTCGTCTTCCACGCCTGGCCCACCTTCCTGCGCGGCGGGTTCGTGGGCGTGGACATGTTCTTCGTGCTCTCCGGCTTCCTCATCACCACCGGCCTGGTCCGCGGTGTGGACGCGGGCCGGGGCGTGGCGCTGGGCACCTTCTGGATGAAGCGCGTCCGACGCCTCATCCCGGCCATGCTGATGGCGCTCGTGGGCACCACCGCGCTCGCGTGGCTGGCGGTGGACGAGTTCCCCGCGGGCCTGGGCCGCCAATGGTTCGGCGCCCTGACCTACACCAGCAACTGGGTGATGATCCTCGAGGGCGGGGACTACTTCAACCGCGCCTCGCCGCCACTGTTCGAGCACCTGTGGTCCCTGGCGATCGAGGAGCAGTTCTACATCCTCTGGCCCCTGCTCCTCTGGGGGCTGCTCCTGCTCACCTGGCCGCCGCGCAGCACGGTGAACTCGGGGCGGGTGGCGGACCGACGCCGCATCCTCGCGGTCGCGGTCGCGGCCGTGGCCTCCGCGGCGTGGATGGCCTGGGGCTCGTGGCACGGGTTCGAGCAGGCCCGCCTCTACTTCGGCACGGACACCCACGCCTTCGGCCTGCTGTTCGGCGCGTGCGTGGCGATCGGTCTGGCCCACGTGCCCCGGCCCGAGCACGGCGGCCCCGAGCCGCGGACCTCGGCCACGCGGGTGGCCGTCGCGTGGGGCGCCGTCGCGGTGCTCGCGGCGGGCTTCGCCCTGGTCGACGGCGGCCACGCGAGCACGTACCGCGGGGTGCTGGCGGGCCTGTCCGCCGTCGTCGCGTTCATCGTCTGGCACGTGGTGCAGGGCGACCGGCGCGACTCGCTCTCTCGCGCGCTGGGCAACGGGTTCCTGCGCTGGTGGGGGCGCCGCTCCTACGCCGCGTACCTGTGGCACTGGCCGCTGCTCGTGATCATGCGCGTGATGGTGCCCGTGGACGCCCCCGGGTGGGTCGAGCCCGTGGCCGCCGGCGCGATCCTGCTGCTGACCGCCCTGATCGCCGACCTGAGCACCCGGCTGATCGAGGAGCCCATCCTCCACGAGGGGTTCAGGGGCGCCTTCGGCCGCTGGGGCGCGGCCGCGCGGCGGGCGTTCACGGGCGGGGCCGGGCCGATCGGCCGGCTCGCGGCCGCCGCCACGGCGCTGGGGCTTGTGGCCGTGCCCGCGGCGGCCGTGGCCGCCGTGGTGCACTCGCCCGCGCAGACCCAGCTCGAGCAGGACATCGCCCAGGCGGAGGAGTCCCTCAAGGCCGCCGAGGCGGCGCAGCAGGCGGCCCGCGAGTCCCGCGCGGCGGAGCAGTCGAAGCGGGCCGAGGCGTCGGCCTCGGCCTCGCCCGGCTCGGCCGCCCCCGGGGACGCGGAGGGCTCCGCCGGCGCGACGTCCTCGCCCGGATCGTCCGCCGAGCCGTCCGGGCTCGGGCTCGGCGACCCGGCCGTCACGCGCCCCACGTACTCCAAGGAGCAGCTCACCGCGGCCCTGCCGCCGTCCGAGCTCGGCACGGACGTCACCCTGATCGGCGACTCCGTCTCGCTCTCGGCCGCGCCCACGCTCCTGGAGCAGCTGCCGGGGATGCTGCTCGAGGCGGAGGTGGGCTACCAGATCTGGGACGCCGCGGACGAGATCGAGAAGCTCAAGGCGGACGGCCAGCTGAGCGACGTCGTCGTGGTGGCCCTGGGCGCCAACGGCACCACCCACCGGGGCGACTGGGAGAAGATCCTGGCGGCCGTCGGCGAGGACCGGCTGCTCGTGCTCGTGGTGCCGCACGGCCCGATGGACTGGATCGCGGACGTGCAGGTGCAGATGGAGGCGCAGGCCAAGGCCCACCCGGACCGGATCGTCCTGGCGGACTGGGACGCCGCGGCGAAGCAGCACGTCACGGACTTCTCCGCCGACGGCGTGCACCCCCGCGCCGACGGCCAGGCCATATACGCCCAGCTCGTCCGGCTCACCATCGAGGACCGGCTCGGCACGCGGCGCTGAGCGCGGTGGCCGGGGCGGCACGCGCCCCCACGACGACACCGGCCCGTCACCTCCACGGGGAAGGTGACGGGCCGGCGTCGTGCGCGGTCCGCGGGGACCGGGCTGGTCAGCGCTCGATGTCGCCGCGGATGAAGGCCTCCACGAGCTCGTGCGCCGCGTCGTCGTTGTGCTGCACGGGCGGGGACTTCATGAAGTAGGACGAGGCCGAGAGGATCGGCCCGCCGATGCCGCGGTCCAGGGCGATCTTCGCGGCGCGCACGGCGTCGATGATCACGCCGGCCGAGTTGGGGGAGTCCCACACCTCGAGCTTGTACTCGAGCGAGACGGGGGCGTCGCCGAAGTTGCGGCCCTCGAGGCGCACGAACGCCCACTTGCGGTCGTCGAGCCAGGCCACGTAGTCGGACGGGCCGATGTGCACGTCCTTCTCGCCCAGCTGCGCGGAGGTGTTGGAGGTGACGGCCTGCGTCTTGGAGATCTTCTTGGACTCCAGGCGCTCGCGCTCGAGCATGTTCTTGAAGTCCATGTTGCCGCCCACGTTGAGCTGGTAGGTGCGGTCCAGGGTGACGCCGCGGTCCTCGAACAGCTTGGCCATCACGCGGTGGGTGATGGTGGCGCCGATCTGGGACTTGATGTCGTCGCCCACGATCGGCACGCCCGCGGCGGTAAACTTCTCGGCCCACTCCGGGGTGCCGGCGATGAACACGGGCAGGGCGTTCACGAACGCGACGCCGGCGTCGATCGCGGCCTGGGCGTAGTGCTCGGTGGCCCGCTGCGAGCCGACGGGCAGGTAGCAGACCAGCACGTCCACCTCCGCGTCGCGGAGGGCCTGGGCCACGTCCACGGGCTCGGCCTCCGACTCCTCGATGGTCTCGGCGTAGTACTTGCCGAGGCCGTCCAGGGTGGGGCCGCGCTGGACGGTGACGTCCGCGTGGGGCACGTCCGCGATCTTGATGGTGTTGTTCTCGGAGGCGGTGATGGCCTCGGACAGGTCCAGGCCGACCTTCTTCGCGTCCACGTCGAACGCGGCCACGAACTCGAGGTCCGACACGTGGTAGTCGCCGAACTGCACGTGCATCAGGCCCGGGACCGTGTCCGTGGCCTTCGCTTCGCGGTAGTACTCCACACCCTGGATGAGGGATGTTGCGCAGTTGCCCACGCCGGCGATGGCGACGCGGATGGGGTTGGTGGCCACGGTCTGGTTCTCTCCTCGACTGTCCGGAACGGGTGCGGGCACGCGGAGCGCGCGCAGGGGGCCCACACCGTTCGGCGGGGCGCTCACCCGGGGATCAACCCCGCCAGTCTACGACCGACGACGGCGGCCCCGCCCGTCCGGTGTCCGGGGGGCTTCCTAGGATGGGGGGCATGAGACCGGCCCCCGCGCATGCCGCGACCCCCAGCGAGCCGCCCACTCACGCCGCGGACGGCGCCCCGAGCGACGCCGTGACCGCCCCGGGCGCCCCCGCCGGGCGTTCCGCTGACAGCGCACCGTCCGGGGCCCTGCCCGCCCCCGGTGAGCGCGGCGGCCGCTTCCAGCTCGCCGGCGGCCTCGCGGCGAACGGCCCGGGGCGGGGGACCGGCTCCTGGGCCGGGCCCGTGGCACTGACGGGGCTGCTGGTGGCTCTGGCCGCCGTCGTGACCGTGCTGCAGAAGTCGCCGTGCCTGCTGCACGGCTGGGGCGCTCCGGACGTCTACTACGCGGGCTGCTACTCGGACTGGGCCGCGCTCTACGGCGGGCGGGGGTTCGCGGCGGACCCGTGGGCGCCGTTCCGGGCGGGCTCCACGTTCGAGTACCCCGTGCTGATGTCCGTCGTGGGCTCGGTGGCGGCCTGGATCACGCAGGCGCTGCCGTTCTCGCCGGAGCAGGGCACGGTGGTGTTCTGGCTCGTGAACCTCGGATTCGTGGTGGTGCTGTGGGCCGTCGTCGCGGTGCTGACCGTCCGGATGGCGGGGCGCCGGTGGACGGACGGGCTCATGGTGGCCGTGGCCCCGGGGATCGTGCTGGCCGGCACCATCAACTGGGACCTGTGGGCCGTGGCCCTGCTGGCGTGCGGCATGTACGCGTGGTCGCGCGGCCGGTCCCTGACGGCGGGGGTGCTGTTCGGCCTCGGCGCGGCCATGAAGCTGTATCCGCTGCTGATCCTGGGGCCGCTGCTGATCCTGGCGGTGCGCTCGCGGCGGTGGCGGCCGTTCCTGCTCGCGGCCGGGGGCACGGTGGCGGCGTGGGCGGCGGTCAACGTGCCGCTCATGGTCGTGAACTTCCAGGCGTGGTCCGTGTTCTTCACCTTCTCCGGCGAGCGCGGGCCGGGCCTGTCCAGCGTGTGGCACGCGTGGGACGTGACCGCCGCGCAGGCCGGGTGGGCGTTCGTGCCGGAGGACTCCCTGACCCTGCTGGCCTACGGCACCTTCGCGGTGTGCTGCCTCGGGATCTTCGTGCTCGGCGTGCGGGTGCGGCACACCCCGCGGCTGGCCCAGCTGACGTTCCTGGTGGTGGCGGCGTTCGTGCTCACCAACAAGGTGTACTCACCGCAGTTCGTGGTCTGGCTGATCCCGCTCCTGGCGCTCGCCCTGCCGCGCTGGCGGGACTTCTGGGTGTGGCAGACGGTGGAGGCGCTGCACTTCTTCGCCGTGTGGATGTACCTGGCCAAGGGGGTGGCCGAGACCCCGCCGCAGCACTCCATGGACGACTCCGTCTACGTGGCCGCGATCCTCGCCCACATGCTCGCGGTGCTGTGGCTGTGCGGGCGCGTCGTGTGGGAGATGCTGCACCCGGCCGAGGACCTCGTGAAGCGCGACCACGGCGGCCACCCGGACACCGATCCGCTCGCCGGCGCGTACGCCGCGGACGCCGGCCCGGCCTGGGGTCGCTCAGACCGGCCGGCCGCGGTTCAGGCGTAGTCCCAGCGGTGGATCGGGCAGTCCGGGGACGACGGCGGCGCGCTCGTCCCCGTCTCGGCGGCGCCGCCCTCGCGGGGCGGCGGCGGACAGACGCACTGCGCCCCGGAGGCGGCCGTGGCCGCCTTCATCTGCTCGCGCCAGATCACGTGGGGGTCGGCGGCCGGGTCCGCGGCCGCGCCGGGGTGCGTCGGACGCGCGACGCCGTCGTCGTGGGCGGGGGTGCGGGCCGCGTCCCCGTCCCGGGTGAAGCCCATCCGCACGATGGCCCAGCCGCCCACGGTCCACGCCACCAGGAGGAAGACCCCCACGGCGACGGCGATCATGATGTCCACGGCGGGCTCCTCCTGCGCTGACGGGGCGGGCGATGCGGCGGGCCCGCTTTCGGGCCAGGGTAGCCGGACGGGGTGGTGGGGCGCGGTACGGTCGGGGCATGACCCCCGTGACCCGTGACACCGCCGCCGAGATGCCCGCCCACCTGCGGGACCTGGCCGAGTTCGTGACCGCCTCGCCCTCCAGCTACCACGCCGCGGAGGAGGTCGCACGCCGCCTGGAGGCCGTCGGCTTCACCCGCCTGGACGAGACGGCCGACTTCCCGGCGGCCCCGGGCGGCTACGTGGTGGTGCGCGACGGTGCGGCGATGGCCTGGATCGTGCCGACGGGCGCCGGGGCCCTGGGCCGGGACGAGGGCGCTGAGGCGCGCGCGGCCGGGCCGGACGAGGCGGGGCCGAGCGCCGGCGTCGTGCCGGTGTTCCGCGTGCTCGGCGCGCACACGGACTCGCCGGGGTTCAAGCTCAAGCCGAACCCGGCCACCGTGACGGCCGACGGCTGGGTGCAGGCCGGCGTCGAGGTGTACGGCGGCCCGCTGCTGAACTCGTGGCTGGACCGCGAGCTGCGGTTCGCCGGGCGTCTGGCCCTCGACGACGGCAGGCAGGTGCTCGCCGCGACCGGGCCCGTGGGGCGCATCCCGCAGCTGGCCATCCACCTGGACCGCGAGGTCAACGAGGGGCTGACGCTGAAGCGGCAGCGGCACACGAACCCCGTCGTGGGGGCGCTCGCCCCGCGCGGCGAGGGCGAGGCCGACGGTCTGGCCGCCCGCGTGCCCGGTGACGTGCTGACCGCGCTCGCGGCCGCCGCCGGCGTGGACCCGGCCGCGGTGCGCGGGCACGACGTCGTGGTGGCCGACGCCCAGGCGCCCGGACTCTTCGGGCTGGCGGGCGAGTTCTTCGCGTCGGGCCGGCTGGACAACCTGAGCTCGGTGCACGCGGGTCTCGTGGCGCTCGAGGAGCTGGCGCGCGAACACGGCGGCGCCGAGGGGGCGATCGCGTACGAGGGGACCGTCGCGGGCGGGGTGGCCGGTGAGGCGGCCGGCGCCCCGGTGATCCCGCTGCTCGCCGCGTTCGACCACGAGGAGCTGGGGTCGGCGTCGCGGTCCGGGGCGGCCGGGCCGCTGCTCGAGGAGGTCATGGGGCGCGTGCTCGAGGCGCTCGGCGTGGCCGGGCAGGGCCGGGCGCGGGCGATCGCGGGGTCCTGGCTGCTGTCCGCGGACGCCGGCCACCTGGTGCACCCGAACTACGCCGAGCGGCACGATCCCGTGAACCACCCGCGCGTGAACCACGGCCCGCTGCTGAAGATCAACGCCAACCAGCGCTACGCCACCGACGCGGGGGGAGAGGCCGCGTTCGCCCGTTGGTGCGGCGTGGCGGGGGTGCCGTTCCAGGAGTTCGTCTCCCACAACGACGTCCCCTGCGGCTCCACCATCGGCCCGATCTCGGCGACCCGCCTGGGCATCCGGACCGTGGACGTGGGCCTGGGCCTGCTGTCCATGCACTCGGCGCGCGAGATGTGCGGCGTGCGGGACGTGGAGCACCTGACGGCGGCCGTGCGGGAGTTCTTCCGCGGAGTGTGAGGCGCGGCGGGGGATGACGGCCGCCACGAACGGCGTGCGCGGGGCTGCGTCAGCCGGCGGGGCGGGGGGTCAGCCTTACATAGGTGCCGACATTGTCCAAGGTCATGCCGTTCACGACGGCGGAGGCACGGCCGTTGACCATCACGCCGGTGAGGGTCGTGCTGCAGTTGCTGTACCACCCGATGCTCGGCAGGGTGATGGTGCCTGAGACGGGGGCGGGTACCCGTCAACTCTAGCCCGGCCCGCGCGGGCCCGTGCCGGGACCGTCTGGCACCCTTGTAGGCATCATGGATCTGACCACCGCCACCCACGCGCTGCCCCCCGGCTTCCCCGCGGACGCCACCCTGCCCGCCGTCGTCGTGGAGCTGGGGCGGAGGTTCGAGGCCGCCGGCCACGAGCTCTCCCTGGTGGGCGGCCCGGTCCGCGACCTCTTCCTGGGGCGGACGTCGCCGGACCTGGACTTCACCACGGACGCCGACCCGGACGCGTCCGAGGCCGTGGGCGCCGGCTGGGCGGACGCCACGTGGGACGTGGGGCGGCGGTTCGGGACCATCGGCTTCCGCAAGGCCGGCTGGCAGCTCGAGGTCACCACCTACCGGGCCGAGCAGTACGACCCGGCCAGCCGCAAGCCGCAGGTGGCCTTCGGCGACAGCCTCGAGGACGACCTGCTGCGCCGCGACTTCACCGTCAACGCCATGGCCCTGCGCCTGCCCGCCCTCGAGCTCGTGGACCCCTTCGGCGGCATGCGGGACCTGCACGCCGGCGTGCTGCGCACCCCCGGCACCCCCGAGGACTCCTTCTCCGACGACCCGCTGCGCATGATGCGCGCCGCCCGGTTCGCCTCCCAGCTCGGCTTCGCCGTGGCCCCCGAGGTGGAGGAGGCCATGGCCGCGATGGCCGAGCGGATCACGATCATCTCCGCCGAACGCGTCCGCGAGGAGCTCGTCAAGCTCGTCTGCGGGGCGCACCCGCGCGCCGGCCTCGACCTGCTCGTGCGCACCGGCCTGGCCGACCACGTCCTGCCCGAGCTGCCCGCCCTGCAGCTCGAGTCGGACGAGCACCACCGCCACAAGGACGTCTACGCCCACTCCCTGACCGTGCTGGAGCAGGCCATGGAGCTGGAGGGCGAGTACGCGCCGTCGACCCCCGACCCCGTGCTGCGCCTGGCGGCGCTGCTGCACGACGTCGGCAAGCCGGCCACGCGTCGCTTCGAGAAGGGCGGGGCCGTCACCTTCCGGCACCACGAGACCGTGGGCGCCAAGCTCGTCCGCAAGCGGCTGCGCGCCCTGAAGTTCGACAACGACACGATCAAGGCGGTGGCCCGCCTGGTGGAGCTGCACATGCGGTTCTACGGCTACGGCGACGCCGGCTGGACCGACTCCGCCGTCCGCCGGTACGCCCACGACGCCGGCGACCTGCTGCCCCGCCTGCACGCGCTGACCCGCTCGGACGTGACCACCCGCAACCGGCGCAAGGCCGAGCGGCTGGCCCACGCGTACGACGACCTCGAGCGGCGCATCGCCGAGATCGCCGAGGCCGAGGAGCTCGCCGCCGTGCGGCCGGACCTGGACGGGCAGCAGATCATGGCGCTGCTGGGGATCCGCCCGGGCCCGGTGGTGGGCCGGGCGTACAACCACCTGCTGGAGTGGCGCCTGGACGAGGGGCCGCACGAGCCGGCCGAGGCCGAGGCGGAGCTGCGGCGCTGGTGGGCCGAGCAGCCGGAGGCCCAGCAGGACTGAGGCGGCGCGGCGGACCTTCCACCCGTCGTCGGGCCGGGACCACACTGGCCGCATGGCTGAGAAGAAGACCGAGAAGAACGGCGCCCCCATGGGCCCCGGCACCTCCAGCATCAAGGACCCCGAGGTCTACGAGGCGCTGCGCCGCGAGGGCGCGAGCGAGGAGAAGGCCGCGCGGATCGCCAACGCCTCCGCCCGGGACGGCCGGGACGAGGTCGCCGAGCGTGGCGGCGAGGCCGGCTCCTACGAGGACTGGACCAAGGACGAGCTCGCGAAGCGGGCCCGCGAGCTCGACATCGAGGGCCGCTCCACCATGACCAAGGACGAGCTCATCGAGGCGCTGCGCGACCACTGACCGGCGCCCGCCCCCCGCTTCCGGGGCGGAAACCGGTGCTTTGGGAGCGGAATACCGCCGGAAACCGCCCCCAACGCGGTGGGTGGGTGGGGGATAGCC
>NZ_JABFAZ010000014.1:0-1715 GCF_017168505.1 Micrococcus sp. KRD077
GGCTCGTCGAAGGTCAGGCCGTCACGAACTGGAAGCAGGCCCTCGCCCAGCTCGCCGCGGCCTACCCCGACCGGATCAACCCCTACCTGTGACCACCCCGCTTACACAGACAAGTTGACACGCCCCCGCAGGATGGAAGTTCCTCAACAACCCACCTGCCCGAAAAGACCCACTCATGACTCACGCTAACGCACCCCTGACCCCCACTGGCCGTCTCAGGATGGTCCACCGCCACCTGCACGACGGGATCCCGGCTCGTCGAAGGTCAGGCCGTCACGAACTGGAAGCAGGCCCTCGCCCAGCTCGCCGCGGCCTACCCCGACCGGATCAACCCCTACCTGTGACCACCCCGCTTACACAGACAAGTTGACACGCCCCCTCCCCACGCGAGGGGAGCTATAGAAAGTTTCCAAGAACCCTTCACCTCCCTACACCGGCACCCCCTGAACCGCAGAAACAAGCCGATTTGACGGCCCCCGACCACCTCACGTTCGGGGGCCGTCGTCGTCCCCACGGAGGACAAATGAGCACCACCACAACCCCGGCGACCCTGCCCGACCTCGCCGCCAGCAGCACAAAGGAACGCAACCGATGACCACAACAACCGAACGCCCCACCGAGGCCGACAACCTGCGCCAGATGCTCCGATTCCACATGGACCGTGCCGAGCGCCACCGACTCCGCGCCGAGAAGGCCGAAGCCGAACTGGCCGAGCTGAAGAAGGAGGCCCACCCGTGAGCACTCTCTCCCGGCCCACACCGAAACACGCCGCCACCACCGCACCGGAACGTGTAGCCGCTGAACTCGCGTACCTGCGGAATGAGTGCGAGAGCATCCGCCACGCCCTCGACCGATCCCGGGAGCGCCCATGAGAGCCCGCCCCACATACACCGATGCCGACGTGCGCCGGTTCATCGCCCGCGCCGAACGGCACCGGCTGCGGGCCGAGAAAGCAGAGGCCGAACTCATGGCCCTGCGTGCCGCCCACACCGAGGAGGACGCGTGAAGACCCGCCGCGCCTACACCGCCGCCGGAATGGCCGCGTTCCTGTCCGAGCTCCAGCGCCGGCACGGCGCCCCCGCCCAGACCGGCACCCGGGCCGGCGTCCACCCGGTGCCCCAGGAGACGCCCCCGCTCACCGCGGCGGACGGCACCCCTGAGCATCCGCTCCCCGCCACGACCCCCGAGGACTGATCCCCGCATGTACAGCGTCTACGCCCAGCACTGGCAGCGCGACACGGAAGCCGCCGCCTCCGCACGCGTCTACCGGGTATCTCGCCTGCGTCACGACGCGGCCCCCGCCCCCGGCGTTTCGATCTTCCGTCACGGCCGCCCCGTGCTGACCCTCACTCCCGAGGACGCCCGGCGGATCGCTGACGGCCTGCACGACGCCGCCGAGCGTGCCGAGCGCGTCCCCACCACCCCGATCCGCAAGGAGCGCCCGTGAGCCGCCAGCGCTACGACCCCGGCCGCCGCAAACGGCTTGCCCCCTCACCACTGAGGCCCGCACCCGCGAGGCCGGCACTCCCTACCCCGAAGAAGGAGCACCACTCATGAAGCACCCGCACATCACGCACGCCGAGGCCGAAGCTCAGGCCCGCCCCCTGCCCCTGGAGGACCAGATCACCTACTGGAAGGCCCGCGGCCGCGCCCTGGAACGCGCCGCTCAGCGCGCCCAGACGCACCCCCGCCCCGAGGACGCCGCCCCCGAGGCG
>NZ_JABFAZ010000014.1:1815-8959 GCF_017168505.1 Micrococcus sp. KRD077
GCTGCTCACGCCAGAGGTGACGCCGTCGTCGATGTCGGCTTGCTTGACCCACCTCCGCACGGACTCGACCCCGTATCCGAGCTGCGTCGCGACCCGCTGCACAGTCCCATGCTCGGTCCCCAGCTCGGCACGCAGCGTCCGCACCATCCGGACCGCCGCGGCCTTCTCCTCCGGCGAATACCGACGCGTCGTCGGCTTCCCCGCTGTCTGCTCTTTCGGCATAACTCCATCCTCGTTTCCAAGGTCAGGAGCCTCCAACAAACCCAGGGCGCTTCAATCGGTCAGGAAGGCAGCAGGAGCACCTTGATGTCGTAGTCGAGCTTGCAGAGATAGAAGATCAACTCGACGACGGGACGGTGACTATCCCAGCGGGGCTGTGAGGGGCCGATCTCGCAGAACCTTGCGACAAACTCAACCTTCTCGCGCGCGGCCGGGATCGATGCGCGGAAGGCCGCTTCATCCCATTGCTCTTCGCTCATACTCCCGACCGTAGCGGTGAGTACCGACACGGCCGTGGGAGCTCTCAGCCCCAGAAGATCGGATCCTGGTGGCTGCCGATGTAGTCGAGCAGACTCTGGACGTTCTTCGTCGGGCGCCTCTTCGTGTACTCGTGGAACTTCATGTGCCGGTCACGCCAGTAGATGCTCCACTGGCCGGTCTTGACGGTGTATCGCAGGCGCGCGACCGGGAACCGCGTCCAGTCGCCCTGCCCGTCCCACGGCGGCCGCGTCTCGATGATCGTGACGTGCCGGTCGGCGATCTCGGCTTCTACTCTCACCTGATCCCACAGGTGCTCGGGCACGCGTTCACGGCACCAGCGGCCGATGCGCAGCAGGTCGGTCTCGGGCATAGCCATGGTCAAGTCCTTTTGAGTGGTGTATCGAGGCTTTGTCGGGTTCCTCGTGGTCGGGTGGGTTGTCAGGCGGCGAGTGCCGCGTGGCCGGGGTCGTCGGTCATGGTGTCGCTGACCTGTAGGGCGGCTTGTTCAGCCGCGGCTTTCGCGGCTGCTTCGGCGAGCATCGTGTCGGTCGCGGTCAGCAATTCCAGGCTCATGTAGCGCCGTGATTCGGTCCATTCGTCGTGCTGCTCGGCCAGCACCGCGCCGAGGAGTCTAATCACCGCGACTCGGCTGGGGAAGATGCCGACGACGTCGGTGCGTCTCCGGATCTCCTTGTTGAGCCGTTCGTTCGGGTTGTTCGACCAGATCTTCTTCCACACCTCCTTCGGGAACTTCGTGAACGTGAGCACCTCATCGCGGGCGCCCTCGAGGTGCTCGGCAGCGGCCGGCAGATGGGTGGCCAGGCTGTCGATCATGTGCTCGTACTGGGCGATCACCGCCTCGACGTCGGGCTGGGTGTAGACGCTGTGCAGCAGCGCTTTCACCGCGGGCCACTGCGACTTCGGGCACACCGCCATCAGGTTGGCCGCGTAGTGGGTGCGGCAGCGCTGCCACTGCGCCGTCCCGAACACCGCCCCGGCCGCTTCGACCAGCCCGGCATGGGCATCGGAGGTGATCAGCTCCACCCCCGACAGGCCGCGGGCAGCCAGATCACGGAAGAACCCGAGCCACCCCTCCCTGGTCTCCGCGGTGCCCAGTTGCAGGCCGAGGATCTCGCGGTAGCCGTCGTTGTTGATGCCGGTGGCGACCATGGCGGCGACCTTGACGACCCGGCCGTGTTCACGCACTTTGAGCACGAGCGCGTCGGCGGCGACAAACCGATACGGCCCAGCATCGAGCGGCCGGGTGCGGAACGCTTCGACCTGCGCATCCAGGTCTTTACTCATCTCTGAGACCTGCGATTTCGACAGGCCCGTGATGCCGAGAGTCTGCACCAGTTTGTCCATCCGGCGGGTGGAGACGCCGAGCAGGTAGCAGGTGGCGAGCACCGTGGTCAGCGCTGCCTCGGCGCGGCGGCGCCGCTCCAGGAGCCAGTCGGGAAAGTAGGTGCCTTCGCGCAGTTTCGGGATCGCGACGTCGATGGTGCCGGCGCGGGTGTCCAGGTCCCGGTGCCGGTAGCCGTTACGCCGGTTGGTGCGCTCATCCGAGCGGGCGCCGTAGGCGGCGCCGCACACGCTGTCAGCCTCGGCCGACAGCAGGGCATTGATGAAGGTGGTGAGCATCTGACGCATCAAGTCCGGCGAGGCCTGGGTGAGCAGATCGGACAGAAACGCCTGGGGGTCGATATCGTGGGGAGCGGTCATCGCGGGTGTCCCTTTCGAGTGGGATGTGAGAGTTTCCTCGAAAGCCTCCCGCGGTGACCGCTTCTACTTCGCGGTCGACACGCCAACCGGAGTCAACGTGCTGCGGGATTCGTACACCACTCTGCCGGACGCAACTGCGCCGCACCCTCCACACCGGGATGAGCCTGCTGACCGACCGCCAAAAAGAACACCTCAGCGTCCTCTTCGCCCACGAGAAGCACGCCGCGGTCGAAGCGGCCTGGGAGATCTACCAGGCCATGGTCGCCGCGTATCGAGAATTCGACCGCGCAAAGGCTAAGGCCAAGATGGAGAAGGTGATCGCGGCGCTGAGCAAGAAGGTCCCCGACACCCTCGAGGAACTGGGCAAGCTCGGCCGGACACTGACCAAACGCGCCGCCGACGTGCTGGCGTTCTTCGAGCGACTGGGCACCAGCAACGGTCCGACGGAGGCGATCAACGGCCGGCTCGAACACCTGCGCGGCTCCGCCCTCGGCTTCCGCAACCTCACCAACTACATCGCCCGCAGCCTCCTCGAATCAGGCGGCTTCAGACCCTTGCTACACCCTCAAATGCGATGAGCCTCGAATGCAGGATCTTGTGCCGACAGCGGCGCACGATGGTCGCGGGGATCTCGAACAACCGTGCGCGAAACCGTTTGGGCTCCCAGCGACGTGCATCATGGCCGGCCAGCGCGATGGCCTGGATCCAGGCGACGATGACGCCGGCGAGCTGGACGATCTGGCACCAGACCTGGTTCTGCGCGAATCCCTGCAGCGGGAACTTCATCAGGCCCATGTCCTTGGCGTTGCGGATCCGGTCCTCGCAGCGCGCGCGGCGGCGGTGACGCAGCTCCAGCACTGGAAGCTGGCCGCGTGGGGCGTTGGTCGCGAACGCAGTGATCCGCATCCCTTTGTGATCGGTGATCCGTAGCTGCACTCCGGGGTGGGGGCGTTCCTTCCTTACGGTTACCCGCATTCCGGGGGCCACCCGGGCAGGTCCAGTAGTCCGGTCAGTTCCGCGACCCATGCCCCATCGCGGATCCCTTCGGTGTCGGTGTCGTAGGCAGGAGTCCACGCCTTCGCCTCATCAATACGTTCCAACAGGTCAGGAGTGTTCGCGGGGAGGGTGAACCCGACTGAGTAGGCCAGACGCTGCCGCTCCAGCCAGCCCGCGAAGTCCTTGGGGCCGCCGGCCCCGTCGGTGCGAATCAGGACCTTTTTCGATCCCCGCCCGCCCCGGCCCAGCAGGGCCGGTGGGAGCTGCGCAAGGGCCAGACGGGTGACGGCGATGTGATCGCTGGCGGTGTTCGAGCCCGCGTTGCCGGGGCGAAGGTGGATCGCGAGCGGTTCCCCGGTTCCTTCGCTGCCGTGGTCCAGGAACGCGTACAGAGGGTGGTAGCCGAAGCCGCGTTTGAACGTCGGGGCGGCTTGCTCCTTCTCACTGTGGACGTTGATCAGGGTGGCGTCGAGGTCGATGACCAGCGGGGTCTTCGCGCTCGTCCCCTCGGCCGGGGAATGCTCGCCGGCCAGGGCCCAGGCCTGCTCGCGCGCGGTCCTGCGAGCCCTGGCGATCGCGGTCATCACGGCGGGCGCGTCCTCAGCGAGGGTGGTGAGCGTGCGGGAGATCGTTGGGGCCGAGGCGACGTCACCGAACAGGCCCGGCTCGCACCGCAGCAGGTCGGTGTCACGGGCGACCTCCCCGCCCACCGCGAGAGTCATCGCGAGGTCCAGCAGGACCTTGGAGGCGTGATGCTCGGCCAGCGGTTTCGTCCATGAACCCAACGCTTCACGCAGCGAAGAGGCGAGGCCGGTGGCGTGGATCGTGTCGGTCAGCAGCACCGCGCCCGCATGCGAGGCCGCCGGGACCTCAGCGACGTCCACACGCGGGCGGGGGTAGAAGAACACGGTAGGGTGGGACACCTGAAAGGTGCTCCTTCCGGCCAGGGATTACGAGACTCGACACCCCGTATCATCCCAGGCCAGGAGCACCTTTCTCTATGACGCCCACCCGTCGAGACCACACCCCAGTGAAATCTCGAGGTCAGCGGGTGCTCGTGGCAGGGCCTGAACTGTGGTCCGTACACTCCTACTCATGGATGCGCTTGATATTGGACGGATCGTGGCCGGACTGGTGCTGCTGGTCTTGGGTGGGGAATTTTTGGTGCGTGGGGCGTCAGCACTGGCCGGACGTTTCGGGATTTCGTCATTGGTGATCGGTCTCACCGTAGTGTCAGCGGCGACGTCGGCACCCGAGTTCGCAGTGAGCGTCGGTGCTGTACTGCGTGATGAACCGGGGCTTGCCGTGGGCAATGCGGTTGGCAGCAACATCATTAATGTCCTGCTCATCCTGGGACTGTCCGCGCTGGTCGTTCCCCTCGCTGTAAAGCGGAGGCTGATCCGCTTTGACCTGCCCCTGATGGTCGTCTTGTCAGTTCTACTGCTCCTTGTGTCCCTGGATGGGAGGATCAGTGCGGTGGACGGGCTGATACTATTTTTCGGTGTGGTGGTCCACACCATAATGTCCGTGGTGATTAGTCGGCGGGACGCCAAGACCGCGGTGAATGCCCGGGAAGGGACAGGAGATTCGGCAACCGTCGATCCAGCCGACGAGGAAGGGGCTGCGCTAGGCGCCTCGGTCAGCAGGTCGCTCTTCTTTGTGCTGCTGGGGGTCGCGTTGCTGGTCGCCGGTGCCACGCTGCTCGTGGAAGGAGCAGTGAACATAGCCACCACGTTGGGCGTAAGCAGCCTCGTGGTCGGACTGACCGTTGTGGCTGTCGGGACATCGTTGCCCGAGCTGGCGACGTCCATCATTGCCGTGCGTCGCGGTGAACGCGACCTAGCGGTGGGCAACGTGGTCGGCAGCAATATCTTCAACATAGGGGTAGTGCTAGGACTAACCGCGCTCATCTCTCTTGAGGGCATTCCCGTATCCGGCGCCGCAGTGGCCTTCGATATCCCAGTAATGCTGGCGGCCGCAGTGGCACTACTGCCGATCGCGTTCACGGGCTTCGCGGTGGCGCGTTGGGAGGGCGGCTTGTTCGTGGTTTTGTACGCCGCCTACACCGGATACCTTGTGCTGGCTGCCACAGCGCACGATGCACTGGAGGGATTCACCGTAGCCATGGCGTGGTTCGTGCTGCCGTTAATCGCACTGACGCTCATTTCCTTTACAGCCTACGAAATCGGGCTCCGCAAGGGACGCCGAGACCTGGACCAGACCACGACTTCGACGTAGACCGTCGAGTGCATTCGGCTGCTGGCTTCATTCAGGTCGTCGGCTGAATGTAAATCGGCAAGAGATGACTGTCGGTTGGTGGTGTCATAGCGTCGTAGCAACACTCCCGGTCGGTGGGGGCTCGAGGCGAGGAGGCCTGGGATGGTGCGGCGGCGACTCACGTTCACGGAGCGGATGGAGATCTCGACGGGATCGAAGGCCGGGTGGGGAGTCCGGAAGATCGCGTCTCACCTGGGTAGATGCCCTTCGGTGGTCTCCAGAGAGCTTCGACCGAACTCGACGAAGACGCGCGGCTATCAAGCCGTGACCGCGGACGTGAAAGCGCAACGCCAGCGCTCTCGCCCACAGGTCCGGAAAGTGGCAAAGGACCCGGTACTCGAGGCCCGCGTCAACGCCGACCTCGCAGCGTCATGGATGCCGAACGAGATCGCGGGTCGCTTGCGTCTGGAGGCCGCAGACCCGACCGTTGAACGCATGGCGAACTCTCCCGACGCTCAGGGCCGCACCGTCAGCGGAGAAGCGATCTACCAGTACATCTACGCGATCCCCCGCGGAGAACTCGCCAAGCGTGGGATCTTCTTGCAGTCCAAACGGACCAAGCGCCGGCCCCGCACGCACGGCCGCTCCCGAGGCGGGCCGATCGTGGGGATGGTCCCGATCGCGGAGCGTGGCGAGGACGCGGCGAAGCGGCGGGTACCCGGGCACTGGGAGGGCGACCTGATCATCGGGAAGAACGGGTCCTCGTGGGCGGCGACGCTGGTGGAGCGGATGAGCGGGTTCACCGGCCCGCTCGCCCTGCCCTCGAAACACGCCGAGGGCCCCCGCGGACGCGGTGATCGAGTACTTCACCGAGCTGCCCCGGATGATGCAGACCTCGCTGGTAAGGGACCAGGGCAGCGAGATGGCGCACCACGCAAAGGTCTCCCCTGGGCTGACCCCGTTTCGTAGGTCCAGTCGTTATGAGAGTCGTCCTGTTGCCCGCGGTCGCGGGCAGGGAGACTGGTCAGATCATGACGAACAGCAGGAAGCGTCACACCCCCGAGCAGGTCGTCCGTAAGCTCGGGCAGGCCGACAGGATGCTCGCCGATGGTCAGGACGTCGCGGCGGTGTGCCGGGAGCTCGGGGTGTCCGAGCAGACGTACTACCGGTGGCGGAACCAGTACGGCGGCCTCAAGGCCGAGGACGCAAAGCGCCTGAAGGAGCTGGAGAAGCAGAACGCGACCCTGAAGCGTCTGCTCGCGGAAGCGGAGCTGGAGAAGGCCGCGCTCAAGGAGCTGGCTGAGGGAAACTTCTAAGCCCGGACAGGCGCCGCGCCGCCGTCGATCACCTCAAGGGCAAGTTGCGGGTGAGCGAACGGATGGCGTGCCGTCTGGTCGGGCTGAGCCGCTCCGCGTACCGGCGACCGCTCAAGGGCGACACGGTCGCGGACCCGGATCGGGCGCTCAGGGAGTGGCTGCGCGCCTGGGCGAAGGACCATCCCCGCTACGGGTATCGGCGGGCGTATCACGACGCCCGCGCCGAGGGGCCGGTGGTGAACCACAAGAAGATCCAACGCCTGTGGCGTGACGAAGGGCTCCGGGTCCCGCAGCGGCGTCGACGCAAGCGCGTCGGGTCCTCGACCGTCGACGCGCCGACGGCGGACGCGCCGAACGTGGTGTGGGCGGTGGACTTCCAGTTCGACGCCGACGAGCACGGACGACCGATCAAG
>NZ_JABFAZ010000014.1:9059-15426 GCF_017168505.1 Micrococcus sp. KRD077
GCGCGGCCGGTCCGGGTCGGGAGCATCGGGGCGATCAACTCCCATTGGGCGTCGGAGAGCATCTGGAACCGGGACATGTCCCCAGGGTCTCAGCTGACTCGTGCATCTATTCTCAGACACGCCCTAGGTCGCGGGCGAGTACCGCCGGGTAGCTCGGGCCCTCGAGGAGTGTCATGAGGATGCGGGAGCGGGTCGGGTCGGCCATCGCCCGGCCCAGCCGGTTCATCACGTCCAGCCGCGAAGCAATAGTCAGCATGCGCTGACCATACAGAACCTGCTGACCTCTCGTGTGTGGCTCCCGCTGCTGATATCTGCATAGGTGTATGGTCGTGGCATGAGTGTGACGCCGTTGGATTCGTGTCAGGTCACCGCCGTCCATCCGGAGAAGGTGGCGCTGACCCGGGAGAGGATCCCCGACGAGCGCGAGGCCGGCAGGTTGGCCGGGCTGTTCAAGCTCCTGGGGGACCCGCGCCGTGCCCGGGTGCTGTATGCGTTGCTGGAGGCCGGCGAGCTGTGCGTGTGTGACCTGGCGGCGTCGGTCGATGTCGCGGAGGCGTCGGTGTCCCAGGTGCTGCGGGTGCTGCGTTCCGCTGGGGTGGTCGAGAACCGCCGGGAGGGGCGGATGGTGTACTACCGCCTCGCTGACGGGCATGTGCGGATGCTGCTGGACGTCTCCCGTGAGCACGCCCGCCACGAGGGGCAGGGCTGATGGGGGCGGGACACAGCCATGCCCCGGCGACCGGGCATGCCGGTGGCCGCTACCGTCGGCGGCTGGCGGGGGCGTTCGCCCTGACGGCGGGCTTCTTCCTGATCGAGCTGGTCGCGGGGCTGGTGTCGGGGTCGTTGGCGCTGCTGTCGGATGCCGGGCACATGGCTGCCGATGTGGTGGTGCTGGGTGTGGCGCTGCTGGCGACGCGCATCGCGAGCCGGCCGGACTCCACGGGGCGACGCACCTATGGCTCCTACCGGGCCGAGGTGTTCGCCTCGGCGTTGGCGGTGCTGGCGATGCTCGCGGTCGGGGTGTACGTGGTGGTCGAGGCCATCAGCCGGCTGGGCGACGCGCCGGAGGTGGCCTCCGGCGCCATGCTCGCGGTCGGCTTCGCCGGCCTGGTGATCAACATCATCTCCATGCTGCTGCTGCGCAGCGGGGCCAAGGACAGCCTGAACGTCAAGGGCGCCTACTACGAGGTGATCGCCGACGCCGCCGGGTCGGTGGGTGTCATGGTCGCCGGCGTGCTGATCATTCTCACCGGCCAGCCGATCTGGGACGTCGTGGTCGCGGCGCTCATCGCGGTCTTCGTCATCATCCGGGCGGTGGTTCTGGGCAGGCAGGTGATCGCGGTGCTGGGCCAGCACGCCCCGGAAGGGGTGGACCCGGAGGACGTCGCCGGTGACCTGGACGCGGTCGAGGGGGTGGAGGAGGTCCACGACCTGCACCTGTGGACCCTGACGTCGGGGATGAACGTGGCCACGGCCCACCTGGTCGCTGACCAGGGCGCGGACCACGGCGCCGTGCTTGCCGGCGCGCGCCGGGTGCTGCGCGACCGTTACGGTATCGCCCATGCCACCTTGCAGGTGGAGGGCGCCGGCAGCGACGGCTGTCACGACCTGAGCTGGTAGCACTCGGCACGGAAGCCCGCTCGCGAGAGCCGCACATGCTTGAGCAACGTCTTAGGAGCGCGCGATGACCGCGAAGCACGGCAAGGGCCCCGGGCCGGACGAGGGCCAGCGGCCGGCCCGGCGCGGGGTGGTGCTCACCCTGCTGGGGATCGGTCTGGTCGCCGCGGCTTACGTGGTGACGATCGTGGTCATGGTGGTGCGGTGACGCGGCCCAAACGGACCGCGGCCTCATGGCGGCGCCGCAAGGCGGTCATCGCGTCGTCCAGTGCTGTCCTCGTCGGGTCGAGCACGTAGAGGTCGTGAAGACGTCCAGATATAGGCCTGGGACGGGAGTTCTTGCATCGACTGAACTCCCCGGTGGTTGCAGGTCCGATACGCAGGGGTGCCAGTAAGTAGGGCTGATCGGCGCCCATTTTCTTGTCTCGCGCCCCGGGGCGAGGCGGTCCCCTATCGGTGTCCCTGTGTGCGGGGCAGGTTCACGCCGCGCAGCAGGAGAGCTTGGCGATGTCGGTGGTGAAGGCCTGCGCGGTGAGCTTGAGGCCTTCGGCCATGGTCAGGTAGGGGCTCCAGAGGTTGGCGACCTGGCTGGTGGTCATGCCGGCCTCGAGCATGTAGACCCCGGCGGCGGCGAGGTCGCCGGCGTCCTGGGCCAGGGCGGTAATGCCGATGATGCGGCCGGTGTCGGCGTCGGTGACCATCTTGATGAACCCGCGGGTGTCGCGGTTGACGATCGCGCGTGGGACGTGCGCGAGTGACAGGACACGGCTGTCGTAGCGGATCCCGGCAGCGGAGGCCTGCCGTTCGGTCATCCCGACGGCGGCCAGGGCGGGGCTGGTGAACACGACCCGGGGCAGGTGGCGGTAGTCGACCTCGAGGCCGGCGCCGGTGAGGGCGTTGTCGGCGACGAGGGCGCCGTGGGCCGCGGCGACGTACACGAACTGACGGTGGGCGGTGACGTCACCGGCAGCCCAGACGCGCGGGTTGGTGCTGCGCAGATGGCTGTCGACAACCACCTCGCCGTGGTCGCCGGTGCGCACGTCGACGGTGTCGAGACCGAGCGTGGCGGTGACCGGGCGGCGCCCGGTGGCGACGAGTACCTCGGCCGCCCGGAGTTCCTGTGAGCCGTCAGTGGTGGTGGCAGTGACCGTGACCTCGCCGGTGGCCGGGTCGCGGCGGACCGCGCTGGGCACCGCGCCGCGGATGATCTGGATGCCTTCGTCCGTGAAGATCTCATCCAGGGCGGTGGACGCCTCGGGTTCTTCCTGGGACGCCAGCCGTGAGCGGACCAGCATGGTGACCCGGACGCCGAGCCGAGCGAAGAGCTGGGCCTGCTCCATCGCGACGTAGCCGCCGCCGATGACCAGCAGCGACTCCGGGACGTGGTCCAGTTCCATCGCGGTGGTCGAGGTCAGGTAACCGGCCTCCTGCAGGCCGGGGACCGGCGGCGCCCAGGGCCTGGAGCCGGTGGCGATGAGGTAGTGCGCGGCCCGGACCGTCTCCACCGTGCCGTCAGGGCCGGTGACGCGCAGTGCCGGCTCGCTGGGTGTGCCGACGAACGTGGCGTCCCCGGGGTGGAGATCCCATCCGTACTCGGTGGCCAGGTCCAGGTACTTCTCGCCACGCAGTGACCCGACGAGCCGATCCTTGCCGGCGATCAAGGCGGGCATGTCGACCGGCCGGACTTCGGGGAGCGGCAGGCCGGGGAACCGGGAGGCGTCGAGTGTGACGTGGCGGGCCTCGGCGGTCGCGAGCAAGGCCTTGGAGGGCACGCACCCGGTGTTCACGCAGGTACCGCCGACGGTGCCACGCTCGATCATCACCACCCGTCTGCCGAGGTTGGTGGCGCGGATCGCGGCCGCGAACGCCGCCCCACCGAACCCGATCATTGCCAGGTCATACGACCTGCTGTTAGCCGTTGCCGTCATGAACTCCTCCTTCATCGCCCTCAGGATCGACCTTCCAGTGCACTGGAAGGTCAAGGGGGAGAATGAGTGGCATGCGGATCGGTGAGGTGGCTCGGGCGTCGGGCACGACGAGCAAGACCCTGCGGTACTACGAGGAGGTCGGGCTGCTACCCGCCGCGGACCGCACCCCGGCGGGCTACCGGGACTACGGCGCCGAGGTGCTCGACCGGCTGGACTTCATCCGCCGGGGGCAAGCGGCAGTTGAGTCCCTGATAGTGGTGTAACCCTCCCCGGTCACCGACACCGTCCCCTGCACGGACGCGGTCACCGTGGGAGCCTTCGAGCGAACCTTCCAGAGCACTCTCGAAAGGGACATCACCACGATGACGAGCGGGTACATCATTTTTTCGGCAGGTTCGCCTGGGAGAGGTAGGCCGCGGCGCGGCGTAGGACTTCGTTCTCCTGCTCGAGGAGCCGGATCCTGCGGCGGGCTGCGCGGAGTTCTTCGGCCTCCGTGGCGGTGGTGCCGGGCTTGTTGCCGGCTTCGATCTCGGCTTGGCGCATCCAGTTCGTCAGACAGGAGAAGCTGATCCCGAAGTCCTTCGCGATCTGCTTCAAGTGGGTGCCGGGCTCACGGTTCTGGGCGACGCGGACGACGTCGTCGCGGAACTCTTGGGGGTAGGGGGCGGGCATGGTGCACATCCTTCCCTGCGGTGTGGGAACACCACAGATCGTATGTCACCTACACGCGCATCAGTCCCGTAAGCGCCTCTAACGTCTTAGAGGTACATCTCACGCTCAGAGAGGCTCTCAGGGCTTCTGGGGGGCCTTTTTAGGCCGTAGGGGGTCAACCCCTCCCCCGAACTCCCAGGAAATGCCCAGGGTGTTCGGAAATATCTCCCCAGGAGAAAATTGACCGCTAAAAGACCCCGAATCCCCAGTCGCGTAGGGCCCACTCCTGCGCCTGGACGCTGTGCTGGTGAAATGCCTTGATGTCTTCCGCCCATTGCCCCCTAGCGTGGTCACCCGTGACCGCATCGGGCCTCAAGGGTGTGCCGGTCATCAAGTCACGGGCGTCGAACGTCATGCGCGTCAACTCACCTACCAGGGTACGAAACTCTCTCCCCGTATGGCCGAGGATCTCCCACTCCAATTCGCCAGACTCCGGCGCGGGCCGATCCGTCTTGCTGACTGCTACGCAGAGTTTACGCATGAGAGGCACCGCCTCTGAGATGCGGGACAACATCTGCTCCTCTTCCGAACCACGCTCAGCGGCCCGTAGAAGGATCTGCGACTCCGCCCGCATGGAGTCCAGGTGCGGGATGTTTTCATCGGCGGTCACGGGAGAGTAGCCGCCTTCACTGACAGGGGCCCGAAGCAGAGACAGTGCCCGAGAGATCGTGTCAAGTGAATCAACCGTGGGACGTAGGCGCGTCCACTCAAGAGACTCGGCGCTGAGAGCATTGGAGCGTTTCGCTTCCTCCACAGAATCAGCGGCCCGGAGTGCAGACTCCTCAGCGGCATCAGCTGATCTTTTTGAATGCTTGGTCGCCCGTATCGAAACAATTATTGCAATGACAGCGGCGCACGCACTAGCCCCTGAAAACAAATTCTGCAACACCGAAGCATCCATCACATTCTCGCTTTCGCTAGGAGTCGCCATGCCCGAAAAATCTACCGTCTCCGAAGCCGTCTCCTCCGGGGACCGCCGCACCGCCCTCGTTGCTCTCCGGGACGCACTGGCGGCGGACATCGACAACCCGGAGACCCTGCCGCGAGACCGCGCGGCCATCGTCAAGCAACTGCAATCCGTCCTCTCTCAGATAGAGGACATCACCGCCCCGGAGTCCGAGACCGTCACGCCTCTTGAGGCGGCACGACGACGACGGGAGACCCGCACAGCCTAAGTGAAGCGTCCTGGGTTTCGTTCCGTGGTTAGACGGTCGCGGGCGCGGTCGTCGGGGTGTGAGTGTAGGCCGCTTCGACGACGCCCCTCTGCTGACGACGGACACGGTCCGGGTGTGGCGGCGCTGATACCTGGTAGCCACGCCACCCCCGGTCTGTGACCGGGGGTTCTTCGTTGGGCCGCTAGATGTACTGACTGGAGACGTTGATCGGAGCCTGTACCCCTTGTAGAGATGCAGCGAAGATTTCACACGACGCGCGGCCAAGAGTTCACAAACACGCGCCACACGTTCGTCTCTGCAAAGTAGGCCGAGCTGGAGATGAGTGAAGAAGGGCATCCAGGACGGGGCCGTGCGAATTCGCCTGGGTGCGTAGAAGGCGCCTCCAGACTGGAGCCGCGGTACTTCCTGCGGGTCGCACGAGCGCATCCACGCCCACTCCGAACACTCTGCATGTCTAAGAGTTGCTACTGGATCGCCATCCGCCACGTCCGGCGGCAGGGTGTCCTAGGGCGTGTCTGAGAATAGATGCACGAGTCAGCTGAGACCCTGGGGACATGTCCCGGTTCCAGATGCTCTCCGACGCCCAATGGGAGTTGATCGCCCCGATACTCCCGACCCGGACCGGCCGCGCCGGCAGGCCGTTCGCCGACGCCCGCACCATGGTGGAGGCGATCATCTACCGATACAGGTGCGGAATCGCTTGGAGGGATCTGCCCGAGGTCTACGGGCCCTGGCAGACCGTGTGGACCTGGCATCGGCGCTTGGCCGAAAAAGGCACCTGGGACACGGTGCTGTCCACGCTGACCGCCAGTTGAGTCCCGCATAGTGGTGTAGCGCCCGGTGGTCGGGCGTGTCGTCTCAGACGTGGACGCGGCCACCGTGTGATCCGTCGAGTCAACCTTCCACAGAATCCTCGAATGGAGTCATCACGATGAC